>NZ_JBHVGB010000191.1:0-11308 GCF_042801335.1 Nocardioides sp. NPDC057577
CCGCGCCCCTGGCGCCTGTTCTGGCGGGCCCCCCGCGGCTGGGTTTTGGGTCCGCCGGGGCCGACTCGGCGGGGGATTCGGTCAGAACGGGCCGACTCGGCGGGGGATTTGGTCAGGACGGGCCGACTCGGCGGGGGATTTGGTCAGGACGGGCCGGGTCGGCGACGGGGTGGTCAGGGGAGGAGGGTGGTGAGGGTCGCTCTGCTCAGGGCGGCGACCTCGGCGTGGCCGGTGCGGTGGGCCCAGGCGGCGACGGAGATGGCGTCGCGGACCTGGAGGCGGTGCCAGGCCTCGGGTTCGCGGGGGTCGGAGCCGTAGCCCTCGAGGAAGGCCTTCTCGAAGGTGTCGTCACGGACGAAGTCCTGCGCGGAGAGCCGGGAGAGGTCGTAGAGGGCCGGACGGAAGCCGAAGCGGCCGGAGTCGATGACACGCAGGATGCCGGCGTCGACGACCCAGCTGGTCGGCTGCCAGTCGCCGTGGGTGGGGACGAGCACCGTGGTCGGCGTCGGCCAGGAGGTGATCTCGGTGCGAAGACGCTCGGTGAGGTCGGTCTCGAGACCCGCCTTGTCCAGTGCGGCGAGGGCGCGCTCGTCGAGCTCCGGCTCGTAGTCCTCGTCCTCGACGCTGGCCTGGCCGTGGAACGTCGCGAGCAGCTCACCCGCCTGGCGGTAGATCTCCGGGTCGTGGATGGCCGTCGACGTGCTCGCCGGCTCGCCGTCGAGGTGGATCATCACGATGATGCGGGCGTCCAGGTCGGCCTCGACGAGGCTCGGCGCGCGGCCGGCGTCGGTCCAGGGGGCCAGCCAGCTGCGGTGGGCCGCGAGCTCACGGTCGATGTGGCGTACGCCTTCCACCGTGGTCTTCACCAGGAACCGGTCCTCGCCGGCGGAGAGCACGAGTGCGGTGGTGCCGGCGCGGTGCAGTGCGCTGCGGTCGGTGACCACCTCGGCTCCGGGGAGCCACTGGTCGAGGAGGTCGCGCTGGGTGGGGGTCAGGGTGTCGAGTGCCGAGATCACGGGCGGATCCTGCCAGCGCCGAGCAGGCCCCAGCTGCCGTGTCGCGGCGACATGTCCATGTTGTTGGCGCCTTGTGGGCGCGGCTTATCCAGATCGGCCCAGATCGGCCCGGATCGGCTCAGATCGGGAGGATGACCTCGGCGTTGAAGGTCTCCACGACGGGCTCGCCGGCGAGGTTGGGACCGATACTGGTGAGAGTCGCGTTGCCGATCGGGCCGATCCGCATCCAGGTCGCCGGCGGGGCGTTGAGCACCTCGCGTACGAACCAGGCGACCACGAACGCGTGGGTGACCAGCACGACCTCCTCGTCGTGGCGCTCGAACCAGAGCCTGTGCCAGGCGGCGGTGAGGTCGGCGCCGTCGAGGTCCCCCTCGGCCTCGGGTACGTCCTCGAACCACTCCCAGCGGTGGGTCGGGTAGTCGCCACGACGCTCCGGCGACGGCACCGGGGTGCGGTCGGCGAGAAGGTCGGAGGGGACCGGCCCAGCACCCAGGTTCTCGGTGAGGATGGAGGCCGTCTCGGTCGTACGCCGGCTCGGGCCGTGCAGGACTTGGCGGACCGGACGGAACGCGAGTCGGTTGGCGAGCGCCTGGACCTGCTGTCGGCCGAGGTCGGAGAGGCCGGGGTCGGAGTGGCCGGGGTCGACGGTGTCCCCGCCGGCGGCTTCGCCGTGGCGTACGAGATGGATCACCCGCAGGACCCTAATATCTGGACGCGCGAGGGGCGCGGAGACGCGCTCAGACGGTGAGCCGCTGCCGGATGATCTTGCGCCGAAGCGTCACCCGGCGGGTGCCGTCGGCGGTGATCCGGACGCGGTCGAGCTCCCAGCCGCCGTGCTCGGCGCGCTCGACGAGGAGCTTGGTGACGATGTTGCGGGAGAACTCACGCGAGAAGATCACCTTGTCGTACTCCCACATCACTCCAGGACGAGGCGGACGGCGTTCGGCTCGGGCCAAGGCGGCACTCCTTCTGATGGACTACTCAGGAGAACCAGTGTGCCGGAAGAGATGTTCCCGCGTGGTGGTGTTTCGGCAGCGAGAGTCAGACGGCGGAGACGTCGTCGAGGGCGAGCGCGATCTCGGGCGGGAGAGTGAGGTCGGCGACCTGCAGGGCCTCCTTGAGCTGAGCCGCGGTGCGCGCCCCGAGGATCGGTGCGGTGACGCCCGGCCGGTCGCGCACCCACGCCAGCGAGACCTGCAGTGGCGTCCACTCCAGGCCTTCGGCGGCCTTGGCGACGGCGGTGACGATCCCGCGGGAGCGCTCGTCGTCGAAGGCGTCCACCCGGGCCGAGAAGTTCGGGTCGGCGCCGCGGGAGTGCGTCGGGATGCCGGTGCGGTACTTCCCGGTCAGCACGCCGCCGGCCAGCGGCGACCAGGCCAGCAGGCCCATCCCCAGCGCCTCGGTGGCGGGCAGCACCTCGTACTCGATGTCGCGGGCCAGCAGCGAGTACTCCACCTGAGTCGAGGCCAGCGTCGCCCGACCTGGGACGGCCCGCTGCCAGGTCGCGGCCTGGGCGGTCTGCCACCCGCTGTAGTTGGAGACGCCGACGTAGGCGGCCCGGCCGCTGCTCAGTGCCATGTCGAGCGCCGTGAGGGTCTCCTCGAGCGGCACATCGGGGGACCAGACGTGCACCTGCCACAGGTCGACATGGTCGACGCCGAGCCGCTTCAACGAGGCGTCGAGGCCGGTCAGCAGGCCACCGCGAGAGGTGTCCACGCCCCGGTTGCCGCCGCGCCAGGTGATCCCGCCCTTGGTCGCCAGGACGACCTCGTCACGAGCCACGACACGCTCCTGGAGGAGAGAGCCGAGCAGTGCCTCCGAGGCACCGTCGCCGTAGCCGGCGGCGGTGTCGACCAGCGTGCCGCCGGCCTCGGTGAAACCGGCCAGCTGCTCGCGGGCCTCGTGCTCGTCGGTCACGCTGCCCCAGGTCATGGTGCCCAGGGCGAGAGACGAGACTCGCAGCCCAGTGGCTCCGAGGAGTCGGCTCTGCATGAGACCAATCTATCCGTGCCCGCGGCAGGGCCCCGGCCGGACACGCTGGCAGTGACCGCGGACACACCGACGGGGAGGCAGCCGTCGGGTGCGGCGTACCTGCCCCTTAGAGTTTCCGCCCGTGGATTATCTGCAGGCGATCGCACTGGGCATTCTTCAGGCACTCACCGAGTTCCTGCCCATCTCATCCAGCGCGCACCTGCGCATCTTCCCCGAGCTGCTCGGCTGGGGAGATCCCGGCGCGGCCTTCACCGCCGTGATCCAGATCGGCACCGAGCTGGCCGTGGTGTTCTACATGTGGCGCAACATCCGCGACATCATCGTGACCTGGTTCAAGAGCCTCTTCAACGCCGAGCTGCGCAGCCACACCGATGCCCGGATGGGCTGGTTCATCATCGTCGGCTCGATCCCGATCGTGGTGATCGGATTCGTGATGAAGGACATCATCGAGCACGACCTGCGCAGCCTGTACGTCGTCGGCACCATGCTCGTCGTCATGGGCATCGTCCTCGGCGTCGCCGACCGGCTCGGCGCGAACCGCAAGCAGTTCGACGACCTGTCCTGGCGCGACGCGATCCTGATGGGCTGCGCCCAGGCCTGCGCTCTGATCCCCGGCGTCTCGCGCTCGGGGGCCACGATCTCGATGGGCCGCGCGCTCGGCTACGAACGGGCCACCGTGACCCGCTACGCCTTCCTGCTGGCGCTGCCGGCGGTCTTCGGTGCCGGTCTGTTCGAGATGGGCGAGATCGCCCATGGCGCCAACCTCTACGGCTGGGGTCCGACGATCGTCGCCACGATCGTCTCCTTCGTCCTCGGCTACGCCGTGATCGCGTGGCTGCTGAAGTACCTCTCGCACAACACCTACACCCCGTTCGTGATCTACCGGGTCGTCCTCGGGCTCGTGGTTCTGGCGCTCCTCGGCGCGGGAGTGCTCACCGAGTGGTGATCGTGACAAACTCAGGGACGTGTCTGCTGCACTCGATCCCTCCGGCGGCAAGAAGCCTGCCGTAACACCCGCTGCCATCGAGGAGGCCGCCGCGCGCACGATCGCCACGCGCACGGCGGTCGAACGCTCGGTCAGACTCTCGGAGAGGTACGCCGCCGAGGTCCTGCTCAAGCGGGAGGACCTGCAGCTCGGGCGCTCCTACAAGGTCCGGGGCGCCTACAACCTGATGAGCTCGCTCACGCCCGAGGAGCTGGAGCGCGGCGTCGTGTGCGCCAGCGCCGGCAACCACGCGCAGGGCGTCGCGATCTCCTGCGCCCGCCTCGGGGTGCCCGGCCACATCGTGGTGCCGACGAACACGCCCAAGCAGAAGCGCGACCGGATCACCGCCCTCGGCGGCTCCCACGTGACGCTGACCCTCCATGGCTCGACCTACGACGAGGCCTCGGCCTACGCCTACGAGCTCGGCCGCGGGCTCGGGGCCACCTACGTCTCCGCCTTCGACGACCCGCGCACGATCGCCGGTCAGGGCACGGTCGGCTACGAGCTGACCTCCCAGATCGGCGAGCCGCTGGACGTCCTGCTGCTGCCGGTCGGTGGCGGTGGGCTCGCCTCGGGCGTGGCGACCTGGGTGCGCGAGGTCTGGCCGCAGACCCGGATCATCGGGGTCGAGCCCGCGGGCGCCGCCTCGATGGCGGCTGCGATCGAGGCCGGCGGGCCGGTCCGGCTGGACACGCTGGACACGTTCGTGGACGGTGCCGCGGTCGCGACCGCGGGGAAGGTGACGTACCCGATCGTCAAGGAGTACGTCGACGACCTCGTCTCCGTGCCGGTCGGCGCGATCTGCGTGGAGATGCTCGAGCTCTACCAGACCGAGGGGATCATCGCCGAGCCCGCGGGTGCGCTCGCGGTGGCCGCCCTCGGGCAGATCGACCTGCGTGGCGCGACGCGCATCGGGGCCGTCCTCTCCGGCGGCAACAACGACGTCTCGCGCTACGCCGACGTGCTCGAGCGCGCCCTGATCCACCAGGGTCTGCGCCACTACTTCCTGGTCTCGTTCCCGCAGGCTCCCGGCGCGCTGCGCGGCTTCCTCGATGACGTCCTGGCCGACGGCGAGGACATCGTCGTCTTCGAGTACGTCAAGAAGTCCAACCGCGAGCATGGGCCTGCGCTGATCGGTATCGACCTCGACTCCGCCGACGGCCTGGACGGGCTGCTCGCGCGGATGGGCGACAGCGACCTGGTCATCGAGCGGATCGAGCCGGACTCGCCGCTGTTCACCTTCCTGCACTGATGCGCATGTCCGCCAAGGTCGCCATGGCCGGTGTCGTGGCTGGTGTCGTGGCCGTCTCGGGGTGCTCCGGCAAGGCGGTCGATGCCGGCGGCGATCCCGACCGGATCACCCACCGCGCCGTCGCCGCGGTCGCGCTCGAGCATCTACCGACCGAGACCTCCAGCCGGGCCGCGTCCTACACCTCCGAGTCGACACCTCCCGAGCTGGTCTCGGTCGACCTCCGCTACGGCGCCGACGGCGAGTACGACGGCGACCTGGTCAGCGTCGCCGTCTCGGCCCAGCCGCCCGAGGACGGCGGCGCCTGCACAGCTGAGGGCGGGCAGCACTGCGTCGACCTGCCGACCGAGGTCGAGGGCGCCCAGATGCAGCTCCGCTGGACCGATGAGGAGCCCGAGGAGGACCCCGGCGTCGTCGGGATCGTGCTGCTGCGCGACGGCGGGGAGACCGCCTCGATCGGCTACTCCGGCCCGACGATCACCGGCGACCCGCGCAAGCTCGACATGCCGATCGGCGTCGAGAAGCTGGTCGCCGTCGTCGAGGACCCACGGCTCCGCTACCAGGCGACCTCCACGACCCGCGCGCTCGGTGAGGAGCTGGACGACTGGGAGGGCGGCGAGCCTGACCCCGATGCGTACGAGCTGGTCCGCAACACCGACCACGGCATCGCCCAGGCCTATGTCGGCGGCCGCGGGGGTTATGGCTACTACCAGGGCGTCATCCGGTCCCCGCTGCGCGAGCGGTTCGGCCCCGAGGCCATCGGCGGTCGACTGCTGCAGCGCTCCTCACCTGACTTCACGGGCATGCCGGACGCCGACATCGACGTCCTCGCCGCGCCTTCCCCGCCCGCCTGGATGACCCGCGAACCCTGCTCGGCACCGATGCTGCGTACGCACTGTGTCGCCACGAAGGGCAAGCGTGGCCCGCTGGTCTTCGCCTGGAAGCCTGCCAAGGGTGAGGATCCCGGATGGGCCTGGATGATCTCCATGCGCAAGGACGAGGTCGTCGCGGTGCGTTACCAGGGTCCGCCGATGCCGGCTGCCTACGACGACGCCGCGATGCTCACCGAGTGGTACCAGGGGGAGCAGCTCGACGCGCAGGGCGGTGAGGGCGAGTCGGAGTTCGCCGACGACCTGTCCCTGTGGTGCGACCGGGAGCATCTCGACGCCCGCCCGGTCAAGCAGCTCGACTAGAACCAGCCCGACCTGCCGGTCCGGATACTCGCATGGGTATTCGTCTCGTTTCGGCTGTTGAGATCAGTTTCCCGATGGGACCTCCTTGTTGCCTGCACGTGGAAAACTGGCGGGCGATGAGTAGCACCGAGCACCACATCGCGTGGCTCGAAGCGAAAGCCGATAAGTACGTCGAAGACGCCAAGGTCTTCACGAGTGCCAGGACCAGCGACCTTCAGGTCGGCGGACTCTCGGGGGAGCAGTGGGCCACCGTGTATCGAGCCGTGGCACATGAGCTCCAAGAGTGCGCGCGAGAGTGCGCACGCGAGGCCGCGGAGAAGCAGCCGCGCGGCTGGTGGCGCAGAGGGTAGTGAAGCGGTCAGAACCAGCCGGACTTGCGGAAGAAGATCCACAGGCCGGCCATCACCGAGGCCATCAGGATCAGGGCGAACGGATAGCCGAAGGTCCAGTCGAGCTCGGGCATGTGGGTGAAGTTCATCCCGTAGACGCCGGCGATCAGGGTGGGCACCACGACCATCGCCGCACCCGCGGAGATCTTGCGCATGTCCTCGTTCTGCTGCAGCGAGAGCTGGGCCAGGTGCGCCTCGAACGCGGAGGAGAGCAGGGTGTCGAGGTTCTCGACGGTCTCCGCGATCGAGGAGAGGTGGTCGAGCACATCGCGGAAGTAGGGGCGCAGGTCGGGGTCGATAGCCCCCTCGCCGGTGGCGAAGCGGCGCACCGGCTCCCGCAGCGGCATCACCGCCCGGCGTACCTCGGCCAGCTCCCGCTTGAGGCGATAGATCCGGGCGGAGTCCCGGGTGCGCTCGTTGGAGAAGACCGAGGTCTCGACCTCGTCGACATCCTCGGTGAGGCCGTCCATGACGCGTACGTAGCCGTCGACGATGTAGTCGACCACGGCGTAGACGGCCGAGTAGCTGCCCTCGGTGAGCAGCTGCTCCTCGCTGGTCTCCAGCAGCTCGCGGGCCGGCGCGAGGCGGGAGCCTCGGCCGTGGCGGACGGTGATGACGTAGTCGGGGCCGATGAAGAAGGCGACCTCGCCGGTCTCGACGGCGTCCTCGGCGTCGACGTACCAGAGCGTCTTGACGACCAGGAACATCCCGCCCTCGTAGCGCTCCAGCTTGGGTCGCTGGTGGGCGGTGAGCGCGTCCTCGACGGCGAGCGGATGCAGCCCGAACGCCTCGGCGACCTCGTCGAGCTCGTACTGGCTGGGCTGGTAGAGCCCGAGCCAGACGAAGTCGCCCTCCTCCCTCACGCCGCTGCGCAGCGACGCGTAGTCGTGGGGCGCGCAGTCGGTCTTGTCGCGCTCACCGGCGCGGTAGAGAGCGCTGTCGACGATCACATTGTCAGGTTAGGGCATGTGGGCCGCTCCCCACGGTGTGGATAGGGTCCCCGACGTGGCGACGATGATCCTGGTGAGACACGGCCGTACGACGGCGAACGCATCCGGCACCCTGGCCGGCCGACTTCCCGGGGTGAGGCTGGACGAGCGCGGCCGGGAGCAGGCGAGCCGAGCGGCCGAGCGGATCGCGCCGGTGCCCTTGGCGCTTGCCGTGACCAGCCCGATGGAGCGCTGCCAGGAGACGCTGTCGGCGATCTTGGAGGGCCGCGCCGAGCAGCCGCCCGTCGTCGTCGAGGACGGCGTCTCCGAGTGCGACTACGGCGAGTGGCAGGGGGAGAAGATCACGACGCTGGCGCGGCGCAAGCTGTGGAAGACGGTGCAGACCCAGCCCTCCGCCGTCACCTTCCCCGGCGGCGAGTCGATGGCCGCGATGCAGGCCCGAGGAGTCGAGGCCGTACGCCGCCACGACGCCACCGTCACGGCGGCCCACGGGGACGCGGCGGTCTGGCTGTGCGTGAGCCACGGCGACCTGATCAAGTCGATCCTGGCCGACGCGCTCGGGATGCACCTGGACCTCTTCCAGCGGCTTCACGTCGACCCCGCCTCGATCTCGGTCGTCCGCTACGGCGAAGGGCGTCCCTCGGTCCTGGCGACGAACACGCACGACGGCGATCTGTCCTGGCTGGCGCCACAGGGCTCGTCCAAGAGGGCGCCCGCGAAGAAGGGGCGCAAGTCGCCGCGACGCCGCAGCGACGACGCCGTCGTGGGCGGTGGCTCGGGTCCTGAGGCAGGTCTGGATAAGGTTTGACCATGCCTGTGATGCACGCCTTCGACCCGCCCGAGCGATTCGTCGTCGGCACCGTCGGTGAGCCCGGGGCGCGTACGTTCTTCCTCCAGGCGCGGGAGGGAGCGCGGGTCGTCTCCGTGGCCCTGGAGAAGCAGCAGGTCACGGTGCTCGCCGAGCGGCTCGACGAGCTCCTCGACGAGGTGATGAAGTCGGCGCCCGCCGTGGTGCCGGCGATCGCGCCCTACGACCTCGACGACAACGGCCCGCTGGAGCAGCCGATCGAGGAGGAGTTCCGGGCCGGCACGATGACGCTGGCCTGGGACCCCGACGAGGACATGGTCGTCCTCGAGGTCTTCCCGATCAGCGAGGTCGAGGTGATCGCCGAGGTCGACGAGTCCGGCAGGCTGGTCGACGAGGAGACCGAGATCGAGCTGGAGGAGGCCGAGCCCGACGAGGTGCTCCTGGTGCGGATCGCCCCGCGCAACGCCCGTGCCTTCGTCAAGCGGGCCGAGGCGGTGCTGGGCGCCGGACGCCCCAACTGCCCGTTCTGCGGCAGCCCGATCGACCCCGAGGGACACCTGTGTGTGCGGGCGAACGGGTTCAAGCGGCGTGACCCGGTCTGATCCTGTGGATCCGGCTCCGGAGATCGCGCCCAGTGCCCCCGAGAACGACGGGACCCTGGAGCTCGTCGGACGGCTGACCACGGCCTCCAACGCGACGTTCCTGGCCATGCTCGGCGAGTCCGAGGTGGTCTACAAGCCGATCGCGGGGGAGCGGCCGCTGTGGGACTTCCCCGACGGGCAGCTCGCGCACCGCGAGGTCGCCGCCCACCTCGTCTCGCAGACGCTGGGATGGTCGGTGGTCCCCGAGACCTGGCTCGGTGAGGGGCCGCACGGCCCGGGGATGATCCAGCGGTGGGTCCATGCCGACGAGAGCATCGAGCCGGTCACGATCGTGCCGGAGGGGGCGGTTCCCGACGGCTACCTGCGGGTCTTCGACGGCTTCGACGAGCAGGACCGGGTCGTCACCCTGGCCCACGAGGACACGCCCGGGCTGCGACGGATGGCGGTCTTCGACGCGATCACCAACAACGCCGACCGCAAGGGCGGTCACGTCCTGCCGGTCTCCGGCGGGCGCCGATACGGCTGCGACCACGGGCTGACCTTCCACGAGGAGCCGAAGCTGCGCACCATCCTGTGGGGATGGCGGGGGCAGGGCTTCTCCGACGAGGAGCTCTCCGGCATCCGGGCGGTCCACGCGGGGCTCGCCGGTGCGCTCGGGCGGGAGCTGGCTGCGTACCTGACGGGTCGGGAGGTCGACGCGCTCGGCCGGCGCTGCGAGATCCTGCTCGCCGAGGGCGTCTTCCCGCGGCCGGAGTACGACCGCCATGTCATCCCGTGGCCGCCCTTCTGAGACACGTGGTCCCCGCCAAGTAGGCTGCACCCATGCGCGCATGGTCTGCACCCGAAGTCCCAGAGCTGTCCGTCAACGGACCCGAGGTGCAGCTCTATGACCATCAGCGGGACGCTGTCGTCCCGACCCAGGGTCAGGGGCGGCGTTCGCTCTACGTATGTGGCATCACGCCCTACGACGCGACCCACATGGGCCACGCCAACACCTACGTCGCCTTCGACCTGCTCCACCGGGCCTGGCTCAACGCCGGCCACGAGGTCGGCTACACGCAGAACGTCACCGACGTCGACGACCCGCTGCTCGAGCGCGCCGACAAGGTCGGGATCGAGTGGGAGGCGCTCGCCGAGCGCGAGACCGAGCTCTTCCGCCAGGACATGGAGGCGCTGCGGGTCGTGCCGCCGCAGCACTACATCGGCGCGGTCGAGTCGATCCCGCTGGTGCTCTCGCTGATCGGCGAGCTCGAGGAGGCCGGTGCGATCTACAAGGTCGACGAGGACGTCTACGCCTCGGTGGCCGTCGACGACGCGTTCGGCGAGGAGTCGCGCCTGGGACGCGAGGAGATGATCGAGCTCTTCGGTGAGCGGGGCGGCGACCCCGAGCGGGCCGGCAAGAAGGACCCGCTCGACCCGCTGCTGTGGCGCGCCGAGCGTCCTGGCGAGCCGTCCTGGCCCTCGCCCTACGGTCCCGGCCGCCCCGGCTGGCACATCGAGTGCACCGCGATCGCCCTGGAGCACCTCGGCGCCGGATTCACCGTCCAGGCCGGCGGCTCCGACCTGGTCTTCCCGCACCACGAGATGTCCGGATCGCACGCGCGGTCGGCGGGCAAGGACTTCGCCGAGATCTACACCCACGGCGGGATGGTGGCCTACGACGGCCACAAGATGTCCAAGTCGCGCGGCAACCTGGTCTTCGTCTCCGCCCTGCGCAACTCCGAGATCGACCCGATGGCGATCCGGCTGGTGCTGCTCGGCCACCACTACCGCGACGACTGGGAGTGGACCGACGCCAAGCTCTTCGACGCCGTCGACAAGGTCGCCGAGTGGCGTAAGGCCGTCGCCCTCGGTCGTGGCGCCCCCGCGGCCCCGGTCGTCGAGACGGTCCTCGGTGCCCTGGCCGACGACCTCGACGCCCCGCGTGCGGTCGAGGCCGTCGACGCGTGGGTAGCCGCCACCCTCGGCGCGGGCGGTCTCGCCGAGACCTCCGACGCTCTCGCCGGGGAGACGATCTCCAAGGTCGTCGACGCGGCGTTGGGCATCAAGCTCTAGCCGGCCCCCGCTGGTCGAGCCGCCGGAGCCGCTAGGCGGAGGCGTGTCGAGACCAACACGGTCCCATCG
>NZ_JBHVGB010000192.1:0-11288 GCF_042801335.1 Nocardioides sp. NPDC057577
ACACCGGTCAAGATGCGCCGACTCGGCAGGGTTACGACGCGGCTCGCTCGCTTCGCTTCGCGAGACACCGGTCAAGATGCGCCGACTCGGCAGGGTTACGACGCGGCTCGCTCGCTTCGCTTCGCGAGACACCGGTCAAGACGCGCCGACTCGGCAGGGTTACTACGCCGCGGGCGCGCTCAGGAGAGGTGATGCACAGGCGCCAGGTTGTAGACCGGCGTCTCGATCCCCTCGAACCGGGCCTTGAGCTGCAGCGCGAGATAGAGCGAGTAGTGGCGCGACTGGTGCAGGTTGCCGCCGTGGAACCAGAGCGCGTCCTGCTGGGTCGGCTTCCACATGTTGCGCTGCTCGCCCTCCCATGGCCCAGGATCCTTGGTGGTAGAGGAGCCCAGACCCCAGCACTTGCCGACGCGGTCGGCGACGTCCTGGCTGATCAGGTCGGCGGCCCAGCCGTTCATGGAGCCGTAGCCGGTGGCGTACACGACCAGGTCGGCGTCGAGCGAGGTGCCGTCCTCGAGAACCACGGCCGAGGAGGTCAGGTGGGAGACCTGGCCGTGGGCGAGCTTGACGTCGCCGTCGGCGACCAGCTCGGCCGAGCCCACGTCGATGTAGTAGCCCGAGCCGCGGCGCAGGTACTTCATGAACAGCCCGGAGCCGTCGTCGCCCCAGTCGTGCCGGAACCCGGCCTTCTCCAGCCGCGCATAGAAGTCGGCGTCGCGCTCGGCCATCTGCTCGTACAGCGGGATCTGGAACTCGTGCATGATCCGGTAGGGGAGCGAGGCGAAGACCAGGTCGGCCTTCTCCGTGGTCATCCCGGAGGCGAGCGCACGCTCTGAGTAGAGGTCACCGAGGCCGATGTCCATCAGCGTGTCGCTCTTCACGATGTGGGTCGAGGAGCGTTGCACCATCGTCACGTCCGCGCCGTGCTCGAACAGCGCGCCGCAGATGTCGAAGGCGGAGTTGTTCGACCCGATCACGACACACCGCTTGCCCTCGTACGCGTCCGGGCCCGGGTGCTTGGAGGAGTGGTGCTGCTCGCCCTCGAAGATGTCCATGCCCGGCAGGTCGGGGATGTTCGGCTTGCCGGACATCCCGGTGGCCATGATGAGCTGCTTCGGGTGCAGGGTGATCTCCTCCCCGCCGCGCGAGACGTTCACCGTCCACTCACCGTCCTCATCGGAGTAGGAGGCGCCGGTGGCGGTGGTCGAGGACCAGTAGGGCACCTCCATCACCTTGACGTAGGACTCCAGCCAGTCGCCGATCTTGTCCTTGGGCGCGAAAACCGGCCAGTTGTCGGGGAACTTCAGGTAGGGCAAGTGGTCGTACCAGACCGGGTCGTGCAGGCACAGCGACTTGTACCGGCCGCGCCACTGGTCACCCGGCCGCTCGTAGCGGTCGATAACGAGTGCGGGCACCCCGAGCTGGCGAAGCCGCGCGCCGAGCGCGATCCCGCCCTGACCGCCACCGATGATCACCGCGTACGGCTGCTCGGTCAGGCCCAGCGTCTCCGCCTCGGCCTGCCGCTTCTCGGCCCAGGTCACCCGGTCGCGGTTGACGCCGTGCTCGGCACCCTTCGGACGACGTACGCCGCGGGGCTCCTCGTGGCCCTTGAGCTCGTAGAGCGTGGTCAGGAACGTCCACGCCTTGGGGCGGTCATCCTCCACCTTGAGGCGCAGCAGCCCGCGGCCGCGCCCGAGGGCGGTCTCGAAGGTGAACCACGCCGTGGTCACGCCCGCATCGGTGGCCTCCGGCTCCTCGAGCGCGAACCCGGAGGGGTCGACGCGTTCCAGCGTGGTCGAGAGCAGGTCGGCGACCCCGGCCGGGTCCTCGACGGTGGTGATGTTCCAGGAGAAGGCGACAAGGTCGCGCCAGAAGCTCTTCGTGGCGAACAGGCCGGCGGCCCGGGGGACGTCGCGTGCCTTCAGGGCCGCCTCGAAGTCGGCGAGCCAGGTCTGCGCCGGGCCGTTCTGCATGGCCGGGGGAGGGGAGTCGAGTGTCTGCGTCATGCCTCCAGCACACCGCCGCGCGGGCGCGAGAGAAAGGGTTGCAACGGATTGCATGTGGCGCGGGTCACAGCGAGCACCTACCCTCGGAGACGGAGGTGGACGGCATGACAGCGACCGGAGCAGTCCCGGCGGGAGCGGACCTGCCGCGCCTCGCCCGCGACCTCGTACGCGTCCACGACGCCGTCCTGTCCGGCAGCCGCCCGCCGAGCACGCCCCGGATCCTGGTCGAGCGCTCCTGGCGCCGCGTCATGAGCATGGGTCTGGAGCCCGGCAGCAGCAACGGCAGACGTACGCCTTCGGCCGCCGAGTGCGCGACGCGAAGAGCCCGCTCGCCGCTGGCGACGGTGATCGGCGACCTGCGAGCGGTGCTGACCTCGGCGGCGGATGCCGCGACGTACCTCATGGTGGTCACCGACGCCGAGGGCGTGGTGCTGTGGCGCGAGGGCTCGGCGCGGGTGCTGCGGATCGCCGACCAGCTCGGCTTCGTCGAAGGTGCGCTGTGGACCGAGCGTGCGGTCGGCACCAACGCGATCGGCACCGCGCTGGCCGAGGCAGCCCCGGTCGAGCTCTTCTCCGCGGAGCACTTCGAGCAGGCCCAGCATCCCTGGTACTGCACCGCCGCCCCGATCCACGACCCCCGCACCGGCGCCCTGCTCGGCGTCGTCGACGTCAGTGGGCCTGCGTTGACCCTCCACCCGGCGATCGGCGCCCTGGTCGAGAGCGCGGTGCGCCTGGCCGAGATGAGTCTGTGGCGCCACCACCAGGAGTGGCTGGAACGGCTACGTCGCGAGACCGACCACGTCGTCTCCGCCGTCGAGGGTCCGCTGCTGGTCGTCGACGACGACGGCTGGGTCGCCCACCACGCCGGGATGGCCGCCCGGGACCGGATCGCGGCGCCGCGGCAGGACAAGATGCTGACCGTCCCGGGCCTGGGGCTGTGCCTGCCCGAGCGGGTCGGCGAACGCGGCTGGCTGGTCCGGCCGACCTCCTCGGGGTCGGGAAACCTGACCGCCCGCCTCGATCCGGACGGGACCCTCGAGGTCGTCTCGGGGTCGGGCAGCTGGCGCACCACCCTGACCCGGCGCCACGTCGAGATCCTCACCCTCGTTGAGGCGGCCGGCCCTGCCGGTCTCACCGCGCGCGGGCTCAGCGAAGCAGTCTTCGGGGACGCCGAGCACGTCGTCACCGTGCGCGCCGAGGTCTCCCGGCTGCGCCGCTCGATCGGTGCCCTGGTCTCGACCAACCCCTACCGCTTGGCCGACGGGGTCACGCTCACCCGGGGTTGAGGTCACGATCGGGGTCGTCGCCCTGGTCCTGTAGTTGGCAATTCGGCGATCACCCGCGCCGACCGCCGCTATGTTGGTGCGATCGCAGTCTTGGGAGGCGTTCGTTGATCGGTCGTTGGGACTCGTTCCCCGTTGTCGTCGCCGGAGTGGAGCTTGAGGTCGAAGTGGCTCGGCCGGCCGGCTCGGAGGACACCGGGCTCGGGGAGAAGACGCGCGAAGCCATGTCCGGAGCGTTCGAGCACGCGCAGGAAGCGATCGTCGCCGTAGCCACCTCGACCGTCGACACCATCGAGCAGCTGGGCAGCCGGACACGTCGGCCGGACGAGGTGCAGGTGAAGTTCGGGTTGAAGTTCTCGGCCAAAGGCAACGTGATCGTCGCCGGAGCATCGAGCGAGGCGACTCTGGAAGTGGCGCTGACCTACCGAGCCACCGCCGAACACGGCGTTGAACACAGCGTCGATGACATCTGACGATCGCGTTCCGGGATATCTCGGAAGGGTTCTCGACGCGGAGGGTCGTCCCGTCGGCACCTGCTTTCAGGTGGTGCCCGGTGTCCTGGTCACTGCATGGCACGTACTGCGGGACGCCGACGTCGGGAACCTCGGCGACGAGGTCAGGATCGAGCCGCTCGGCGGCGGAGACGGTTTCGCCGCGCGGGTCGAGAATGCCGACCAGCTGCGTGATCTCAGCGTGCTGCGTGCGGAGAGCGGCCTGGCAAAGGACGTGCCGGGCTTCGCGGCCGCGGACGGGACCCGGCTGCGGACGGACGTGCTGGTCACCGGCTGTGCGGATCTGCGCGACTCGCACCAGTACCAGTTCCTGGACGCGCCGGGCCAGTGGGCGGGTGGCACGACCCGGGACGACGGCGTGCGGTTGGGTCGGCTCACCGCCAGCGGTGTCATGAGGGGAATGTCGGGTGCCCCGGTCCTGGCCGACGGCGCAGTGGTCGGTGTCGTCCGAGCCAGGTACAACACCGACGACGGTTGGGGACGTGACACGGTCTGGGTCGCACGGACCGAAGACCTCGAGCCCCTGCTGCGAGACATCGGTGTCGAGGTGTACGCCCAGGGGAGGGCCGAGCGCGCCGACCCGCCCGCTGCGGGTGGCGTCTGTCCCTATCCGGGCCTTGCGGCGTTCGACAGCCGCCAGTCCGCCTGGTTCTTCGGCCGCAAGGATCTGACCGCGCGACTCCTCGAACGACTGGCGGTGGCCGAGGAGCGCGGGCTGCCGTTGATCGTGGTCGGTGTGTCCGGATCCGGGAAGTCGTCGCTCCTGCACGCCGGCCTCCAGGCCGCTCTTCTGCGGGGAGATCTGTCGATCCCCGGTTCCTCGGCCTGGCCACAGATCCGGTTGACGCCCGGCTCTCGGCCGCTGACCGAGCTGGTCAGTCACACCGCCGCAGTGGCAGGTGTCCCGGTGGGGACGTCGGTGGGTGACGTACGCGAGACCCCGGCGAGGTTCGCCGCTCTGGTGCGTCAGGCCGCGATCGCGCACGCACGGCAGAGCGGACTGGATGTTCCCGGCCGGGTGGTGCTGATCATCGACCAGCTCGAGGAGGTCTTCACCTTGTGCGAGGACGCTGCCGAGAGGGCAGCGTTCGTCGCCGCGCTGCGCGCCGCGGCCCACGGCGTCGCCGGCGACGAGACCACTCCGAGCGCGCTGGTGATCGCCAGCCTGCGTACCGACTTCTTCTCCGCCTGTGTGGAAGAACCGGGTCTGGCCGAGATCTTGCAGGACAACCAGTTCCTGGTCGGAAGGATGAGCCCGGCCGAGCTTCGGAGCGTGGTGGAGGGACCTGCCGAGGCCGTAGGTCTCCACCTCGAACCGGGCCTCGTCGATCGGGTGATCGATGACGTCGTCGACGCCTCCGGACATCAACCAGGCACCTTGCCGCTGCTCGCCTACGCGCTGGAAGCCACCTGGGGCAAACGACGTGGCAACACCATGACCCTGGCCAGCTATCAGGAGGCCGGGGGCGTACGAGGCGCGATCAGCACGGCTGCGGAGAACCTGTTCCGATCGATGGACGAGGAGCAACGACGGATCTTGCGGCGGTTGCTGCTGGCCTTGGTCGCGGTCGGCGACGGTTCCGACGACACCCGGCGCCGGGTGTCGAAGTCAGAGCTGACCGGTGGCGGCGAGCAGACCGGCAAGCAGACCGAGACCGTGCTCAACCGCCTGGTCGCCACCCGCCTGGTCACGGTCGACCGGGACACCGACGGAAACGGCACCGTCGAGATCGCCCATGAGGCTCTGCTCGGTGCCTGGCCCCGGTTGACCACCTGGCTCAGCGAGGACCGGACCGGCCTTGTCGTCCACCGCAGACTCACGGACGCGACGAGCACCTGGGTGCGGCTCGAGCGCGACGACGGGAGCCTGTACCGAGGTGCGCAGCTCGCCGACATCCGGGCCTGGCTGGACGAACGAGGCGACCGGAGGGCGAGCCTCACGGACCTGGAGCTGGAGTTCGTCACAGCGAGCGAGATAGCAGAGGAAGCCACCCGCGAAGCCATCCGGCGCAACAATCAGATGCTGCGCCGCGGGGTGGTCGCGCTGGCCGCTCTGCTGGTCGTCGCCATGGTCGCGGGCGGGCTCGCGATCTGGCAGCAGTGGGTCGCGGACAAAGAGAGAGCCACGGCGGAACGGCAGCGCACGGCCGCGGTGTCGCGGTTGTATGCGCAGGAGTCGGTTGCCGCCCGTGACACCGATCCTCGTCGATCCCTGCTCCTGGCGATGGCCTCGTGGCAGCTGGCGCCGACGGTCGAAGCACGCGGGGCCCTCCTGGCCACGCAGGTCGTTCCCTACCGGGGAGCACTCGACCCCGGGACGGCCCGACTGGTCGACACGGATCTGAGCCCGGACGGCAGGACGGCCGCGCTGTCGACGACCACCGGTTCCGTCACGTTGTGGGACACCCGGAGTCATCGGCAGATCGCTGAGGTGACCGGCGCGGACGACGAGTTCCCCACCGTCGAGTTCAGCCCGGACGGGAAGGTCCTCGGCACCACCCACGTCAGTGATCGACCGGATCACCGGCTGCGGTTGTGGGACCCGCGCACAGGAAGTCCGGTGCGCAGCCTTCCGGTCCCCGAGAACATCGTCGGTCTGGCCTTCAGCGAGGACGGCAACCGCCTCGCGACCGTCTCCCGTGACAGCCCGACGATCATGGTGTGGGACGTGAGCACCGGCCGACGGCTCAAGACCTTGGACAAGGGCGGCGCCGCCTCCGGGGTCGCGTTCAACCACGACGGCTCGCTGATCGCGGCCGGTGCGGGCGACAACAGCGTGCGGCTGTGGAGGACCGACACCGGTCGGCAGGTGGCCGTCTTCACCGGACACGAGAAGCTCGTGACCAGCGTGGACTTCAGCCCGAACGGTCGACTGCTCTCCAGCAGCAGCGCCGACGGGACCGTTCGGCTGTGGGACGTCCGAGACGCTGCGGGACCGAGCATCCAGGTGCTGCGTCCGACAGAAGAAGACGAGCTCATCATGGACGCGGAGTTCAGTCCGGACGGACAGCAGGTGGTCGCGGGCACGAACAAGGGCAAGGGCGTCCAACGGTGGCGCGTCGCCGACGGCGAGGCCCTGCCCGCCTTCTTCGGACACACCAACGGCGTCGGCTCGGTGGACTACCGTCGCGACGGGCGCACCGTGCTCAGCGGAAGCGTCGACGGATCGGCGATCCTGTGGCAGGCCCAGACGAACGTGATCTACCAGTCGCATGCCCCGGTGGCCGCGGCATTCAGCCAGGACCGGCGACTCCTGGCCTTCACCAGGGACGACACGGTCACGCTGTGGGATGCGGTCCGGCGGTCGTTCGTTCGAGAGCTGAAGACCGGCGTGGTTCATTCACTGTCGTTCAGCCCGGACGGGACCCAGCTGGCCACGGCAGGCGCCGACGGCTCGGTGCGGTTGTGGAGCACCACCTCCGGACGCTCGGGACGCCCCGGCACCATCGGGGAGGACATGGTGGCGTACTCGGTCAGGTTCAGCCCGGACGGAAAGACCCTGACTGCGCACGGTGGCCCGTCCTATGACGACTTGAGATCAGGCACCGCACGGTTGCCCGCGCGCTATGTCCAGCTGCACTGGGACCTCGCCGAACCCATCGCTGATCCCGTGCGGACCACCTACCAGGTCCGCGACGTCTCGACCGACCCGTACCCGACCGGTGACACGGCCTACTCGCCTGACGGGAAGCTGTTCGCGGTTCCGTTGAGCACCGATGCGGTCGAGGTGCGTCGAGCCGGGAACGGCAAGCTGGTCGACACCATCAGATCCGGTCACGGAAGTGTCACCTCGGTGGCGTTCAGCAACGACGGCACCGTGCTGGCCACCGGTGGGGCCGACCGAAATCTACGACTGTGGAAGGTCTCCTCGAGACGGCAGATCGGCTCCACGTTGAGCGGACACGACGGGGCTGTCAGCCGGATTGCCTTCCTGCCGGACGGCGACACGCTCGTCTCCGTCAGCCAGTCCGACGACTCAGTACGACTGTGGAGCCTCTCCGCGCACCGATCTGTGGCGGCAGTGCGAACCTTGGGCAACCTGAACGACCTCGCTGTGCAGCCTGAGACCGGGCTCGTCGCTGTCACGGGCGTCTACTCCCAGGTCGACATCCTCGAACCCGACCCGGACCGGGTGCTCGCCGATCTCTGCGCCGTCTTCCGCGGCACGTCGCTCGCCGAGGAATGGAAGTCCACCGGAAACGACCCGGACCAAGCTCCTCGATGTTGAGGGGCTGCCGGGATCAGGGATGACCCTGGGACGACCCTTGCCGATCAACCCCAGGTCGTACGCCCGGATCAGCCCCCAGCCCGATGTGCACTGACGCCTCCCGACGAGAGGCTCTGGGGCATGACACAGACCTCTGTTCCCACGATGACGGCCGCCGCCCGAGCGGTGGGCCTGACCAAGACCTACGGCAAGGGTGCCACCGAGGTGCACGCGCTGCGCGGGGTCGACCTGGAGATCCGCAGCGGCGCCTTCACCGCGATCATGGGCCCGAGCGGCTCGGGCAAGTCGACGCTGATGCACTGCCTGGCCGGCCTCGACCGTCCCACCAGCGGCGAGGTGACGGTCGCGGGCCAACCGCTGCAGAACCTCAACGACGACCAGCTGACCATCTTCCGGCGGGAGAACATCGGCTTCGTCTTCCAGGCGTTCAACCTGCTGCCCATGCTCACCGCCGGGCAGAACATCCAGCTTCCGCTGGAGCTGGCCGGCAAGCGGGTGACCGACGAGACCCGCGCCCGGGCGCAGATGATCGCCGACACCCTCGGCATCGGAGGCCGCCTCGGCCACCGACCGAGCGAGCTCTCCGGCGGCCAGCAGCAGCGCGTGGCCATCGCCCGCGCCCTGGTCACCCAGCCCGCGATCCTCTTCGCCGACGAGCCCACCGGAAACCTCGACTCCGAGACGTCGGCCGAGGTGCTCGACCACCTGCGCCGCAGCGTCCGCGAGCTCGGCCAGACCGTGGTCATGGTGACCCACGAGGCCTCCGCCGCGGCGTACGCCGACGAGATCGTCACCGTGATGGATGGACACATCGACGGGGTGACGCGCTGATGCGGACGGTGCTGTTCGCATCCCTGCGGACCTACGCCCGTCGGTACGCCGCGGCAGTCGTGGCGGTCATCGCCGCGGTCGCGCTGATCGTGGTGACCAACGCCCTCACCTCGGCGACGAAGTCGGGCCTGTTCGCGGGCATCGACGCGCCGTTCCGCAACGCGGTGGGCGCGGTCGACCTCCCCTCCGATGAGGTCACCGACAAGTACGTCGAGAAGGGCGGCTGGGCGCTGGCCCTCTCCATGAAGCCGGTCCGCACCGACGAGACCATGCTCGGCCAGGACATCATGGTCGGCGCGGTCTCCACCGAGAAGCGCTGGCAGTGGCAGGACCTCGAGGAGGGCCGGTTCCCGACCCGCGCCGGCGAGGCCGTGGTCGATGCGAACGCCGCCAAGACCAACAAGGTCGCCATCGGCGACACGCTGCAGGTCGGCAGCGGCACGACCGCGATCAAGACGACGGTCGTCGGCCTGGTGGACGCCCCGTCGATGTGGTCCTCGCCGATCTACGTCACCTGGCCCGAGATGCAGGGCTGGGACGACCAGTACGTCCAGGCCGTCATGACCGCGGGACCCGGTGCCGAGGCCGACAGCTGGCTGAACACCGACGACTACCTCACCGAGCTGCAGACCCAGCTCAACAAGGAGGTCAACGTCGTGGCGTACATGGTCCTGATCTTCGCCTTCATCGCGCTGTTCGTCTCCGTGCTGGTCATCACCAACACCTTCTCGATCCTGTTCGCCCAGCGGATGCGCGACTTCGCGCTGCTGCGCGCGATGGGCGCGACGAAGCGTCAGGTCCTGCGATCGGTACGCCGCGAGGCGCTCGCTCTCGGGGTGCTCGCTTCGTTGCTCGGCCTGGTGGTCGGCGTCCTGCTCGGCTGGGGGATCGTCGCGCTCGTACGGCAGCTCGCCGAGACCGCGCCGCTGGGTGCGGTGGCCTTCGAATGGCCCTGGCTCGTGGGCGCGTTCGTCCTCGGTGTGCTCACCACGCTGGTCGCCTCGTGGCTGCCCACTCGCCGGCTGATGCGGCTGAGCCCGCTGGCCGCGCTGCGGCCGCAGGAGGGCTTCGACGTACGCGGCGCAGGGATGTTCCGGATCGGTCTCGGTCTGGTCGTGGCACTGGCCGGAGTTGCGACGATCTTCGTGGCCGTGGGCTGGGACGACGCCCAGACCGGGATGCTGATCGTGCTGCTCGGCTGCGGGGTCACCTTCATCGGCGTGATGCTCCTCGGGCCCGCGCTGGTGCCGGGTCTGGTGCGGTTGGCCGGGTCGGCGCTGGCCCTCGTCGCCGGCTCCCCGGCGAAGCTTGCCGCGGCCAACGCCGGACGCAACCCGAAGCGCACCGCCGCGACCGCGGCATCACTCCTCGTCGGTGTCACCCTCACCACCGGCGTGCTCACCGGGATGGCGACCATCCGCGGTGCCACCCTGGACGAGATGGCCGAGCAGCACCCGATCGACATCGCGCTCCAGGCCGAGTCGAAGCCGCTGCCGGACTCGGTGGCCGGGGACGCGAAGGCGGTCCCGGGCGTCGCGGACGCGGTCGCCGTACCGGGAGCGATGGCATCGGTGCGGACCGACGGCAAACCCGTTCCGCTGCCCGTCGTCGCCCCGCCGGGCGGAGACATCGCTCTCGAGGACATGACCGTCAAGCCCGGCACCATGGTGATCTCCCCGGCGGCCGCCTCGGCCTTCGTGGAGGACGAGTTCGACGCGACAGGCGAGAAGGTCGAGCTGGTCGTCGGTGACCGGACCGCGACGGTGACCCTGGACGTACGCGAGATCGACGGGGCTCCGCAGATCTCCGCGGCCACGCTGCGGACGCTGACCGAGGACCCGCAGACGTACGCCGTCTGGGTCCGTGCCGACGCGGGCGCCGACCCGGAGGACCTGGCGGGAGCGCTCGGGGTGCTCGCCCCCGACGCCGAGCTCATCAACGGCAAGGGTCAGCGTGCCTGGGTCGAGCTGCAGCTGGACGTGTTCACCTGGGCCGTGATCGGGCTGCTGGCGATCTCGGTGCTGATCGCACTGGCCGGCATCGCCAACACCCTCGGCCTCTCCGTGCTCGAGCGCGGTCGCGAGCACGCCCTGCTGCGGGCGCTGGGCCTGACGCGGCGCCAGCTGCGGCGGACGCTGGCCGCCGAGGCGGTGCTGCTCTCGGCAGTGGCGGCCCTCGTCGGCACCGCGCTGGGCGTCTTCTTCGCCTGGGGCGGCAGCGAGATCCTGGTCGGCGACATGCTGCCCGACGCCACCTTCGAGCTGCCGGTGCTGCAGCTGATCGCGGTGGTCGTGGCAGCCGGCCTGGCCGGCCTGGTCTCCTGCGTGGCGCCGTCCAAGCGGGCCACCAAGGTCAGCCCGGCGGAGGGACTCGCGCTGGACTGACCATCGGTAGGAATGTGTTGGTCTCGACACGGACTCGTTCGTTC
>NZ_JBHVGB010000193.1:0-11261 GCF_042801335.1 Nocardioides sp. NPDC057577
CCGATGTGGAGGTGCCGGGCCAGTGGTCGGCACGCCGTTGTGCCTCGGCCTGTGGGCCTCAGACCATCAGCTGCCGGTCCGTCGGGCGGATCGGCGCGGGCAGGTTGGTCGAGCCGGTAAGGAAGGTGTCGACGGCGGCCGCGGCGGCGCGGCCCTCGGCGATCGCCCACACGATCAGCGACTGTCCGCGACCGGCGTCGCCGGCGACGTACACGCCGGGGACGGAGGTGGCGAAGGAGTCGTCGCGGGCGACGTTGCCACGAGCGTCGTACTCCACACCCAGCTGGGTGAGGAGGCCGTCCTTCTCCGGGCCGGTGAAGCCCATCGCCAGCAGCACGAGGTCGGCGGGGATCTCCTTCTCGGTCCCCTCCTTCTCGGTCAGCTTGCCGTCGATGAACTCGACCTCGACGAGCTTCAGAGCGCGTACGCGGCCGTCCTCGGTGCCGAGGAACTCCTTCGTGGAGACGGCGTAGACGCGCTCGCCACCCTCCTCGTGCGCGGAGGCGACCCGGTAGGTCATCGGGTAGGTCGGCCACGGCTGAGCGTCGGGGCGCTCCTCCGGCGGACGCGGCATGATCTCGAGCTGGGTGATCGACTCTGCGCCCTGGCGGATGGCGGTGCCGAGGCAGTCGGCGCCGGTGTCACCGCCACCGATGATGACCACGTGCTTGCCCTCGGCCAGGATCTGGTCCTCCACGGCCTCGCCGATCGAGGACCGGTTGGACTGGGGCAGGTACTCCATCGCCTGGTGGATCCCGGCGAGCTCGCGCCCGGGGACCGGGAGGTCGCGGCCGACGGTCGAGCCGTTGGCCAGCACGATGGCGTCGTAGCGGTCCCGGAGCTGCGCGCCGGTGATGTCGGTGCCGGCGTCGACGCCCGGGCGGAAGACCGTGCCCTCGCGACGCATCTGCGCCAGGCGCTGGTCGACCTGCGACTTCTCCATCTTGAACTCGGGGATGCCGTAGCGAAGCAGCCCGCCGATCTTGTCGGCCCGCTCGTAGACGGCCACGGTGTGGCCCGAGCGGGTGAGCTGCTGGGCGGCGGCCAGGCCCGCAGGGCCGGAGCCGATGACGGCGACCGCCTTGCCGGAGAGCCACTCGGGCGGCTGCGGCTTGACGTGGCCCGCGTCCCAGGCCTTGTCGATGATCGCGACCTCGATGTTCTTGATGGTCACCGCGGGCTGGTTGATGCCCAGCACGCAGGCGGACTCGCACGGAGCCGGGCAGAGGCGACCGGTGAACTCGGGGAAGTTGTTCGTCGCGTGCAGGCGCTCGGAGGCACCCTCCCAGTCGTTGCGCCAGACCAGGTCGTTCCACTCGGGGATGATGTTGCCGAGCGGACAACCCTGGTGGCAGAACGGGATGCCGCAGTCCATGCAGCGCGAGGCCTGGGTGTTGATGATCGGCAGCAGAGCCTTGCCGATCTTGCCCGGGTAGACCTCGTGCCAGTCCTTGACACGCTCGTCGACAGGACGACGGGTCGCGACCTCGCGCCCGTTCTTCAGGAAACCCTTCGGGTCAGCCATGGAGGACCTCCATAATCCGCGCGGCAGCCTCGTCCTCGTTGAGACCCTCCTCGAGGGCCTCCTCCTGGGCTTCGAGCACGCGCTTGTAGTCACTGGGCATGACCTGCGTGAAGCGGGTCAGTGAGTTCGGCCAGTCGGCCAGGAGCGCCTCGGCGACGGCCGAGCCGGTCTCCTCGAGATGGTCGCGGACCAGCTGCTCGAGCTCGGCGGCGTACTTCTCGTCCACCGGGGTGGCGTCGTCCAGCTCGCTGTTGAGGCGCTGCTCCTCGAAGTCGAGGACCCAGGCGACCCCACCGGACATGCCGGCTGCGAAGTTGCGCCCGGTCGGGCCGAGCACGACGACACGGCCGCCGGTCATGTATTCGCAGCCGTGGTCGCCGACACCTTCGGTGACGATGCTGGCACCCGAGTTGCGGACCGCGGCCCGCTCCCCCACGCCACCGCGGATGTGGATCCGCCCGCTGGTGGCGCCGTAGGCGAGCGTGTTGCCGGCGATGATGTGCTCCTCGGCCCGGAACCCGGCCGTACGCTCCGGGCGGATGACCACCCGGCCGCCGGAGAGGCCCTTGCCGACGTAGTCGTTGGCGTCACCCTCCAGACGCAGCGTCAGGCCGCGCGGGATGAACGCGCCGAAGGACTGGCCCGCCGACCCGGTGAAGGTGATGTCGATCGTGCCCTCGGGCAGACCCTCACCGCGGTAGCGCTTGGTGATCTCGTGACCGAGGATCGTGCCGACGGTGCGGTTGACGTTGCGGATCAGCAGCTGGGCGCGTACGGGCTCGCCGCGCTCGAGCGCCGGGGCCGCGAGCGGCACCAGCTCGTTGATGTCCAGGGACTTCTCCAGAGCGTGGTCCTGGCCCTTGGTGTTGAAGAGGGCCTGGTCGGAGAACTGCTGCGGCGACTCCACACGGGTGAAGATCGGCGACAGGTCGAGCCCGGAGGCCTTCCAGTGGTCGATCGCGTCACGGGCGTCGAGCGCCTCGGCGTGGCCGACGGCCTCGTCGATGCTCCGGAAGCCGAGCTCGGCGAGGAGCTCACGGACCTCCTCGGCGATGTAGCGCATGAAGTTGACGACGTACTCCGCCTTGCCGGTGAACCGCTCGCGCAGGACCGGGTTCTGGGTGGCGACGCCGACCGGGCAGGTGTCGAGGTGGCAGACCCGCATCATCACGCAGCCGGAGACGACCAGCGGCGCGGTGGCGAAGCCGAACTCCTCCGCACCGAGCAGCGCGGCGATGACCACGTCACGGCCGGTCTTGAGCTGACCGTCGGTCTGCACCACGATCCGGTCGCGCAGGCCGTTGAGGAGCAGCGTCTGCTGCGCCTCGGCGAGGCCGAGCTCCCAGGGACCGCCGGCGTGCTTGAGCGAGGTCAGCGGGGAGGCACCGGTGCCACCGTCGTGACCGGAGATCAGGACCACGTCGGCGTGGGCCTTGGAGACACCCGCGGCGACGGTGCCGACGCCGACCTCGGCCACGAGCTTCACGTGGACGCGAGCGCTCGGGTTGGCGTTCTTGAGGTCGTGGATCAGCTGAGCCAGGTCCTCGATGGAGTAGATGTCGTGGTGCGGCGGCGGGGAGATGAGGCCCACGCCCGGCGTCGAGTGACGCGTCTTGGCCACCCACGGGTAGACCTTGTGGCCGGGCAGCTGGCCACCCTCACCGGGCTTGGCGCCCTGAGCCATCTTGATCTGGATGTCGTCGGCGTTGGTCAGATACTCGCTGGTGACACCGAAGCGTCCCGAGGCCACCTGCTTGATCGACGAGCGACGCTTCGGGTCGTAGAGACGATCCGGGTCCTCACCGCCCTCACCGGTGTTGGACTTGCCGCCGAGCATGTTCATCGCGACGGCGAGCGTCTCGTGAGCCTCCTTGGAGATCGAGCCGTACGACATCGCGCCGGTCGAGAAGCGCTTGACGATCGCCTCGACGGGCTCGACCTCGTCGATCGAGATCTTCTGGCGGCCCAGCTCCTCGGCGCCCTTGAGCTTGAAGAGTCCGCGCAGGGTCATCAGTCGCTCGGACTGCTCGTTGACGCGGTCGGTGTACTGCTTGAAGACGTCGTAGCGGCCGCTGCGGGTGGCGTGCTGGAGCCGGAAGACCGTCTCCGGGTCGAACAGGTGCGGCTCACCCTCGCGGCGCCACTGGTACTCGCCGCCGATGGGCAGCGCACGGTGGGCGTTGGCGACGCCGTCACGCGGGTACGCCGTGGCGTGCCGCTTCGCGACCTCCTCGGCGATCACGTCGAGGCCGATGCCGCCGAGCTTGGAGGTGGTGCCGGTGAAGTAGCGCTCCACGACCTCCTTCGACAGGCCGACGGCCTCGAAGATCTGCGCGCCGGTGTAGGAGGCGACCGTGGAGACGCCGATCTTCGACATCACCTTGAGGACACCCTTGCCGAGCGCCTTGATCGTGTTGGCCATCGCCTTCTCGGCGTCGGCCTTCACGTAGTAGCCCTCGTAGGCGAGGTCCTCGACGGACTCGACCGCCAGGTAGGGGTTGACCGCGGCGGCGCCGTAGCCGATCAGCAGCGCGACGTGGTGGACCTCGCGTACGTCGCCGGCCTCGATCAGCAGGCCGACCTGCGAGCGGGTGCGCTCCCGGACCAGGTGGTGGTGGACGGCGCCGGTCAGGAGCAGCGACGGGATCGGCGCCATCTCCTGGGTGGAGTGACGGTCGGAGAGGACGATGATGCGGGCGCCGTCCTCGATCGCCTGGGAGACCTCGGCGGAGATCTCGTCCAGACGCGACTGCAGCGCCTCGGCCCCGCCGTCGACCTCGTAGAGGCCGCGGACGATGTGGACCTGGAAGCCGGGCATGTCGCCGTCACGGTTGATGTGACGGATCTTGGCCAGGTCGTCGTTGGAGATGACCGGGAACGGGAGCACGATCTGGCGACACGAGGCCGGACCCGGGTTGAGCAGGTTGGACTCGGCGCCGATGGTGCCGTTGAGGCTGGTGACGAGCTCCTCGCGGATCGCGTCCAGCGGCGGGTTGGTGACCTGCGCGAAGAGCTGGGCGAAGTAGTCGAACAGCATCCGCGGCTTGTCGCTCAGCGCCGCGATCGGGCTGTCGGTGCCCATCGAGCCGATCGGCTCAGCGCCGGTGTTGGCCATCGGCGCGAGCAGGATCCGGAGCTCCTCCTCGGTGTAGCCGAAGACCTGCTGGCGGCGGGTCACGCTCGCGTGGGTGTGGACGATGTGCTCGCGCTCGGGGATGTCCTCGAGGCGTACGAGACCGGCGTGGAGCCACTCGTCGTAGGGGTGCTCGGCGGCGAGCTCGGACTTGATCTCGTCGTCCTCGATGATGCGGTGCTCGGCGGTGTCGACGAGGAACATCTTGCCCGGCTGGACACGGCCCTTGCGGACCACGGTGGCGGGGTCGATGTCGTCGAGCACGCCGGCCTCGGAGCCGAGCACGACCAGGCCGTCCTCGGTGACCCAGTAGCGGGAGGGGCGCAGACCGTTGCGGTCGAGGACCGCGCCGATCTGGGTGCCGTCGGTGAACACGACGCTCGCCGGACCGTCCCAGGGCTCCATCAGCGAGGAGTGGAACTCGTAGAACGCCTTGCGGGCGGAGTCCATCTCCTCGTGCTTCTCCCACGCCTCCGGGATCATCATCAGCATGGCGTGCGGCAGGCTGCGGCCGGCCAGGTGGAGCAGCTCGAGCACCTCGTCGAAGGAGGCCGAGTCGGAGGCACCCTCGGTGCAGATCGGATAGAGCCGCTCGAGGTCACCGGGGATCAGCTCGGACTCGAGCAGCGCCTCGCGCGCCTTCATCCAGTTGCGGTTGCCCATGACCGTGTTGATCTCGCCGTTGTGGGCGATGAACCGGAACGGGTGGCTCAGCGGCCAGCTCGGGAACGTGTTGGTCGAGAACCGGCTGTGCACGACGGCGATCGCGGAGGCGACCCGCTCGTCGACCAGGTCGGGGAACACGTCGGCCAGCTGCGGCGTGGTGAGCATGCCCTTGTAGACGATGGTGCGGCTCGACAGCGACGGGAAGTAGACGTCGGTCTCCTTCTCCGCGCGCTTGCGCAGGCAGAAGGCGAGCCGCTCCAGGGCCAGGCCCGTGATGCGCTGCTTGGCGCCGGCGACGAAGAGCTGACGGAAGGTCGGCATGACCGCCTTGGCGGTCGCGCCGAGGGAGTCGGGGTTGACCGGTACGTCACGCCAACCGAGGACGTCGAGGCCCTCCTCTGTCGCGATGTCCTCGACCAGCTTGATGGTGCGCTCGACCTGGTCGACATCGCCCGGGATGAAGGCGGTGCCGACGGCGTAGGCACGCTCCGCCGGGAGGTCGAAGTCGACGACCTCACGCAGGAAGGCGTCGGGGACCTGGAGCAGGATCCCGGCGCCGTCGCCAGAGTTGGTCTCGGCGCCGGCGGCGCCGCGGTGGTCGAGATTCACCAGGGCACGGATGCCCTGCTTCACGATGTCGTGGCTGGCGACGCCGGTCAGTGTTGCAACCATGGCGACGCCGCAGGCGTCCTTCTCGAACCGAGGGTCGTAGAGGCCCTGGGGGGATGGATACGAGTGCTCGTACGGCACCGGGATCTCCCGTCTGTCCGGGCTCAGGCACGCACCGACCGACGCAGCCCAATAGCCCCGGATTTCCGACTCTGCTTCGAGTCGGGTCCGGAGTGAGGGATGTCTGCGACGAGTGCGCGCGCCCTTGCGGGGATGAAACTGGCAATCTGCAGGGGACAGCGTTGGCCCGCGCGAGTGCGGCTAGGTTACCACTGTGTCACGCGTAGGTTGCGAACGAGGGTCGATCGGCGGACACCCTCCCGCCGGGCGCTACGTTGCACCCAATTTCTGCGTCTGATCAGGCCTTTGTCGAGGATTCCTCGTCGTCGGTCCCGTTGTCGGCTGCATCGCCGTCAGTGTCGCTCGCGGGGTCGTTCTCGGTGTCGATCTCGGTGTCGTCGTCGACGTCGTTCGCCGGGGCCTTGGCAGGATCGCTGTAGACCTCCTCCTCGACACTACCCCGGCCGGTGACGGTGGCGTACGTCCACCACGCTGCTGCCAGGACGAACAGGATGATCGACATCCACTCGCTCCAGCGCAGGCCGAGCACGTTGACCAGCTGCACGTTGTCGATGCGCAGGGTCTCGATCATGCCGCGGCCGAGGCAGTAGGCCATCACGTAGAGCGCGACCACGCGGCCGCCGCCCAGGCGCAGCTTCTTCTGCAGGTAGACGATCACGAAGAAGGCGAGGATGTCCCAGCAGAACTCGTAGAGGAACGTCGGGTGGAACGTGGTGCCGACCGGGAACTGGCTGGGACCGTCGGGGAAGCGCGACGGGTCGATCTCCAGACCCCAGGGCAGGTCGGTGGGCCTGCCGAAGAGCTCCTGGTTGAACCAGTTGCCCCAGCGGCCGATGCCCATCGCGAGCAGGCAGGTCGGGGCGATGGTGTCGAGCAGCGGGATGATCTTGATGCCCTTGGTCTTCGCGCCGATGATCGCACCCACGGCACCGAGCGCGATCGCGCCCCATACACCGAGCCCGCCGCGCCAGATGTAGAGCGCCTCGATCGGGCTGCCCCCGACGCCGAAGTAGAGCTGCCAGTCGGTCATGACGTGGTAGATCCGGCCGCCGACCAGACCGAACGGCACCGCCCACAGCGCGATGTCCTGGATGTCACCGGCGCGGCCGCCGCGGGCCTGCCAGCGCCGCTCGGAGACCCAGACGGCGACGATGATGCCGAGGATGATCGCGAAGGCGTAGCCGCGCAACGGGACCGGCCCGAGCCAGAGCACGCCTTCGGCCGGGCTGGGGATGGACATCGGGAGCATCATGCGGCGGTTTCTTCCTCAAGAAGGTGATGGATGTCGTCGGCGAACTGCTTCGGCGAGGTGTTCATCGACCACACGACCCTCGCCTCTCCCCCGGTGACTGCGGAGACGTGGGTGTCGTGGACTCCGAGATCGTAGCCCCCACTGGGTAGCCGGTCGGCCTCCCCTATGTAGAGCCGCATGGACTCGGCCAGGGTGACGATGTCCTTCAGGTCACCGGTAAGCCCGATGAAGTCCTTGCCGTAGCGGTCCAGATACTTGCGCAGGACCTGCTGAGAGTCACGCGCGGGGTCGGTGGTGACGAAGACGACCTCGACCTTGTCCCGGTCCGCCTCGTCGAGGCGGGTCAGTGCCGCGGTCAGGCTGGACATCACCAGCGGGCACTCGTCGGGGCAGCTGGTGTAGCCGTAGAACACCAGCGTCAGCGGCCGGGCCACGTCGGTGGACAGCGAGAACGGCTCGCCCTCGGTGTCGGTCAGCGCGGTGTCGGAGAGCTGGTAGGGGGTGTGCTCCTGGCCGGTCATCGCGGAGGCCGGCGCCTGGCCGGTGCCGGCAGCACCGCAGCCGGTGAGCACTCCGATGAGGACGAGCAGGACGGGAAGAGCCAGGAACCTCAACGCGAGCGGACTCCCGCGGCCAGGTCCTCGGTCAGGCTCGCCAGCGCCTTGAGCGCCGCCTGCTCGTCGGAGCGGTTGTCCAGCAGCGTACGCACGAAGGCGGAGCCGACGATGACCCCGTCGGCGTACGCGGCCATCTCGGCCGCCTGGGCGCCGTTGCTGACCCCGAGCCCGACGCCGATCGGCAGGTCCGTGGTCGCCTTCGTCCGGGCGACGAGGGGCGCGGCCAGGTCGGAGGTCTTCGCGCGGGCGCCGGTGACGCCCATGACCGCGGTGGCGTAGACGAAGCCGCGGCAGGCCGCCGTGGTCATCGCGATCCGCTCGTCGGTGCTGCTCGGCGCGACCAGGAAGACCTTGTCGAGGTCACGGGCGTCGGCGGCCTCGACCCACTCCTGGGCGAAGTCGGGGGTGATGTCGGGCGTGATCAGCCCTGCGCCGCCCGCGTCGTGCAGCTGCTGGGCGAAGCGGTCCACGCCACGGCGCTCGATCGGGTTCCAGCTGGTCATCACCAGGGTCGGCACCCCGGTCGCGGCCACGGCCTCGACGACGCGGAAAACGTCATCGACACGTACGCCGCCGTCGAGCGCCTGCTGCACGGCGTCCTGGATCGTGGGGCCGTCCATGACCGGGTCGGAGTAGGGCAGCCCGATCTCGATGATGTCGCAGCCGGCCTCGACCATCGTCGTCAGCGCCTCGATCGAGCCCTCGACCGTGGGAAAGCCCGCCGGGAGGTAGCCGATCAGGGCCGCGCGGCCCTCGGCCTTCGCCTTCTCGAACGCTACCGACGTACTCACTGTGCTTCTCCCTGCTTGCTGTCGCCGAGACCGAAGTAGTCGATGGCCGTGCCCATGTCCTTGTCGCCGCGACCGGACAGGTTGATCAGGATCGTGGCGCCCTCGCCGTGACGCTCCTTGACCTCGGGCGCGATCTTGATGGCACCGGCGATCGCGTGGGCAGACTCGATCGCCGGGATGATGCCCTCGCTGCGCGAGAGCAGCGCGAAGGCGTCCATCGCCTCCTTGTCGGTGATGCTCGTGTAGCTCGCCCGACCGGACTTGGCCAGCCAGGCGTGCTGCGGGCCGACCCCGGGATAGTCGAGACCGGCGGAGATCGAGTGGGACTCGATGGTCTGGCCGTCCTCGTCCTGGAGCACGTAGGTGCGGGCGCCGTGGAGCACGCCCGGGTCGTTGGCCTGGATGGTGGCGGCGTGGCGACCGGTCTCGAACCCGTCTCCCCCGGCCTCGAAGCCGTGGATCTCGACGTCCTTGTCGTCCAGGAACGCGGTGAAGAGGCCGATGGCGTTGGAGCCGCCGCCGACCGCGGCGACGACCGCGTTCGGGAGACCGCCGAACTGCTCGATCGCCTGCGCGCGGGCCTCGTCGCCGATGCCACGCACGATGTCCCGGACCAGGGTCGGGAACGGGTGCGGCCCGGCGGCGGTGCCGAACAGGTAGGCGGTGTGGTCGACGCTGGCGACCCAGTCGCGCAGCGCCTCGTTGATCGCGTCCTTGAGGGTGCCGCTGCCGGAGGGCACCGGGACGACCTCGGCGCCGAGCAGCCGCATCCGGGCCACGTTGAGCGCCTGGCGGTCGGTGTCGACCTTGCCCATGTAGACGGTGCAGTCGAGACCGAAGTACGCAGCGGCGGTCGCCGAGGCGACGCCGTGCTGGCCGGCGCCGGTCTCGGCGATGACCCGGGTCTTGCCCATCCGCTTGGTCAGCAGCGCCTGGCCGAGCACGTTGCGGATCTTGTGGGCGCCGGTGTGGTTGAGGTCCTCGCGCTTGAGGAGGACCCGGACGCCGAGCTGCTCGGAGAGCCTCGTGGCGTGGTAGAGCGGGCTCGGCAGGTTGGCGTAGTCACGCAGGATCGCGTCGAACTCGGCCACGAACTCCGGGTCGGCCTTCGCCTTCTGCCAGGCGTCGTCGAGCTCGATGAGCGCCTTCATCAGCGCCTCGGGCATGAAGCGGCCGCCGAATCCCTCGGCCTCGCCGCCGAACCAGCCGAACTCGTCGGCGTCGTAGCTCGTCGTCTCGTGGATGTGAGTTGTCATGGCTGGTCCTAGCCTTGGATTCCGGTGAACTCGGCGACCGTGCCTTGCGGGTCGCCATGCTTGACCAGCGCCTCGCCGACCAGGACCGCGCGGGCCCCCTCGGAGACGTGGCGCTTGACGTCGGTGGCGGTGAAGATGCCCGACTCGGCGACCTTCACCCGGTCCTCGGGGATGAGCGGCGCGAGCCGTCCGAAGACGTCCTGGTCGATCTCCAGGGTCTTCAGGTTGCGGGCGTTGACGCCGATCAGCTCGGCACCGAGGTCGACCGCCCGGGTGACCTCGGCCTCGTCGTGGGTCTCGACCAGCACCGTCAGCCCGAGCTCACGAGCCTGGTCGTAGAGGCTGCGCAGCGTGTCGTCGTCCAGCGCGGCCACGATCAGCAGCGCCAGGTCGGCGCCGGCTGCCCGGGCCTCCAGCAGCTGGTAGGGCTCGACGATGAAGTCCTTGCGCAGGATCGGGGTGTCGACGGCTGCCCGGACCGCGACCAGGTCGGCGAGCGACCCGCCGAAGCGGCGTTCCTCGGTGAGCACCGAGATCGCGGCGGCACCGCCGGCGGCGTACTTCTGGGCCAGCTCGGCCGGGTCCGGGATGTCGGCCAGAGCACCCTTGGAGGGGCTCTTCCGCTTCACCTCGGCGATCACGCTGCTGCCCGGCGCACGGAAGTGCGGCATCGGGTCGCGAGGCGCGTCGACGTCGGCGAGCCGGGCCCGCAGATCCGCCTCGGACACCGTCGCCTGGCGCTGCGCCAGGTCCAGACGTACGCCGTCGATGATCTTTTCGAGCACCGACATGTTTAAACCTCTCGTTTCCGGGTATGACCCACGTGCAAAGCCTCTCACCCGAACCGTGACACGCCCGATTTGGCGCCACAGTGCGGGCGGGAAACGTTAAGTTTCTCCCATCTCAACCCAACTCGCCTGACTTTGGAGGTCAGACACATGAGCTACGGAACTCCGCCGCCGCCGCCCCCGTACGGTTCGCCGGCACCCGGGCAGCCCGGCCAGCCTGCGGGCAACAACAAGAAGGCGATCTGGGCACTTGTCCTCGGCATTCTCGGTTGTGTCTGCTGTGGTTTCTTCGCCGGTATCCCGGCGATCATCCTCGGCAAGATGGCCCAGAACGAGATCGACGCCTCCGGCGGAGCGCAGAGCGGGCGTGGCATGGCCACCGCCGGTTTCATCCTCGGCATCGTCGCCGTCGTCCTCGGCATCATCGGGGTCATCTTGAACCTCTCCGGTGCTCTCGACTTCAGCACCAGCACCACCACCTAC
>NZ_JBHVGB010000194.1:0-11191 GCF_042801335.1 Nocardioides sp. NPDC057577
GGACTGAGAAACGGCCGAGGCGGCGCACCCGAGCCCCCGGGCGCGCTTCGCTCCCCCAGGCCCGGGATCAGATGCGCCGACTCGGCGCCACCAGAACAGCTTTACTTTGCGTAGAGCGCGTCTACCTCGTGCGAGAACTCGCGCATGACCACGTTGCGCTTGAGCTTGAGGCTGGGGGTGAGCTGGCCACCCTCCTCGGTCCACGACTCGGGGATGATCACGAACTTGCGGATCGACTCGGCCTGCGAGACCGCCTTGTTGGCGTCGTCGACGGCGCCCTGGATCACGGCGCGCAGGTCCTCGTCCTCGACGAGGTCCTCGATGTTGCCGGACTTGCCGTTGGCCTCGGCCCAGGTGGGCAGCGCCTCGGGGTCGATGGTGACGATCGCGCCGATGAACGGCTGACCGTCGCCGACGACGACGCACTGGTCGACGAGCACGTGGGCGCGCAGGCGGTCCTCGAGGACGGCCGGGGCGACGTTCTTGCCGCCGGCGGTGACCAGGATCTCCTTCTTGCGGCCGGTGATCTTGACGAAGCCCTCGTCGTCGACCTCGCCGAGGTCGCCGGAGTGGAACCAGCCGTCCGCGGTCTTGGCCTCGGCGGTGGCGGTCGGGTTCTGCCAGTACTCCTTCAGCACCTGGCCACCCTTGAAGAGCAGCTCGCCGTCGTCGGCGACGCGCACCGAGGTGCCGGGAAGCGGCCGACCGACGGTGCCGATCTTGAACGCCTCGGGCAGGTTGACGGTGAGTGCCGCCGTCGTCTCGGTGAGGCCGTAGCCCTCCAGGACGGTGACGCCGATGCCGCGGTAGAAGTGGCCGAGACGGTCACCGAGCGGAGCGCCGCCGGAGACCGCGTAGGAGCAGTTGCCGCCGAGCGCGGCGAGGAGCTTGCCGTAGACGAGCTTGGAGAACAGCTTGTGCTTGGCGGCGAGCAGGAACGGCGCCTTGCCGGTCTCGGTGGCCCGGGAGTATTCGATGGCGACCTCGGTGGCCATGTCGAAGATGCGGCCCTTGCCGTCGGCGACGGCCTTCTGCGAGGCGGTGTTGTAGACCTTCTCGAACACCCGCGGCACGGCCAGCACGAAGGTCGGCTGGAAGGTGCCGAGGTCGGCGACGAGGTTCTTGATGTCGGGGGTGTGGCCCAGCCGGGTGCGGGACTTGATGCAGCCGATCTGGATGATCCGCGCGAAGACGTGCGCCAGGGGGAGGAACAGCAGCGTCGAGCGCCCCTGGATGCTGAACAGGGCGTCGAGCGAGTCGACGACGACACCGAGCTCGAACATGAAGTTGCCGTGGGTGAGCACGCAGCCCTTGGGGCGCCCGGTGGTGCCGGAGGTGTAGATCAGCGTCGCGGTGTCCTCGGGGGTGACCGCGCTGCGGCGGGCCTCGAGCTGCTCGTCGGTGATGTCGGTGCCGAGCTTGACCAGCAGGTCGACGGCGTTGTCGTTGATCGACCACACGTTGTTGAGCGCGGTGCAACCCGCGCGGACCTCGCTGATCCGGCTGATGTGGCCGGCGTCCTCGGCGATGACCGCCACGGTCGCGGAGTCCTGGAGGATCCACTCGATCTGCTCGGCCGAGGAGGTCTCGTAGATCGGCACCGTCGTCGCGCCGGCGAACCAGATCGCGTAGTCGATCAGCGTCCACTCGTAGCGCGTCTTCGAGAGCAGCGCGACCCGGTCCCCAGCACCCACACCCGCCGCGATCAGTCCCTTGGCGACCGCCGAGACCTCGGCGAGGAACTCGGACGACGTCACGTCGACCCAGGTGCCGTCGGCGCCCGGTCGGCTGAGGACGGCGACATCGGGTGCCTCGGCGGCGTTGCGTACGACGTCGTCGCTCAGGCTGCCGGTGGGGGGAACAACGTACGTCGCGGGCGTGGAGAACTCACGCACAGGGGCCTCCGCATACTGATGGTAGGTGGGTACGAAACGGAGGTTACCCCGGTCACAGCCCGACCATTTCACCGGGATGCTATCCGGTACGCTCCATGACACCTAGCAAGTCAGGGAGTGAGGACACCACCGATGGCCGATCAGACCACCTCGACGATCGTGATCGAGGCCGCGCCCTCGGCAGTGATGGCGGTGATCGCGGACTTCAAGTCCTATCCGGCCTGGGCGAAGGGCATGCAGGAGGTCAGCGTCTTGGAGACCGGCGTCGACGGGCGGGCCGAGCAGGTCCGTTTCGTGCTCGACGTCGCGCCGATCAAGGACGAATACACCTTGGCGTACGACTGGGACGGGGACCGCCAGGTGACCTGGTCGCTGGTCAAGGGCAACCTGCTGCGGTCGATGGACGGCGCCTACATACTGCGCGACGTCGGTGGTCGCACCGAGGTCACCTACCGGCTCGCGCTCGACCTGAGCATCCCGCTGATCGGCATGCTCAAGCGCAAGGGCGAGAAGGTCCTGATCGACACCGCCCTACGAGGCCTGAAGCAGAGGGTCGAAGCTTGAGGATCCTCCTCTTCACCGGCAAGGGCGGCGTCGGCAAGTCGACCGTCTCGGCCGGAACCGCGGCGATGTCCGCGGCCCGCGGGCTGCGGACGCTGGTCCTCTCGACCGATGCCGCCCACTCCCTGGGCGACGCCTTCGGGGTCGACAGCGCGCTGGGTTCGGAGCCGGTCCAGGTCACCGAGCACCTCTACGTCCAGCACGTCGACGCCCAGCGCCGCTTCGAGGAGTCGTGGGCGGAGGTGCAGGGCTATCTGCTGAGCGTCCTGGACACGATCGGGGTGGACCGGATCGCGGCCGAGGAGCTGACCATCGTCCCCGGCGCCGAGGAGGTCTTCGCGCTCCTGGAGCTTCGCCGGATGGCGGGCTCGGGGCAGTGGGACACGATCGTGGTCGACTGCGCCCCGACCGCCGAGACGCTGCGGCTGCTCGCCCTTCCCGAGGCACTGGGCTGGTATCTCGAGCGCATCCTCCCGGTGCAGCGCAAGATGGTGAAGGCGCTCAAGCCGGTCCTGACCAAGGCCGCCGGGGTGCCGATGCCCGGCGACTCCGTCTTCGACGCCCTGGTCCGGCTCCACGACGAGCTCGCAGAGGTCCGCGCCCTGCTGTCCGGGCCCGAGGCGTCCGTACGCATCGTGCTGACTCCCGAGAGGGTCGTGCTCGCCGAGGCCCGACGGTCCTGGACGACGCTCTCCCTCTACGGCTACCGCGTCGACGGTGTCGTCGCCAACCGGATCTTCCCGGCCGGCGGCTCCGACGACTGGCGCGCCGGCTGGGTGAAGGCCCAGGACGACGTGCTCGGCGACGTCGACGCCTCCTTCGAGGGTCTGCCGGTCTGGCGCTCGTTCTACCGGCCGACCGAGCCGGTGGGCGTCGAGGACCTGAGGGAGGTCGCCGAGGCCGCGTACGCCTCGTCCGGCAGCATCGACCCGCTGGCCGTCCCCGAGACCGCGGCCCCGTTCCGCACCGAGACCATCGGCGAGGCCACGATCGTCCACCTGGCGCTGCCCGGGCTGGCCCAGTGGGTCGAGCGCGACCAGGTGCAGCTGGGCCGCAACGGCGACGAGCTGGCGATCACCGTGGGGTCCTACAGGCGCCTGCTGACCCTTCCCGCCGCGCTCGCCCGGATGCGCGTCAGCGGGGCGCGGGTCGAGGGCGGGGAGCTACGAGTAACGTTTTCTCGCCAGACGACGAACACCGAGAGTGAGTAATCGTGAGCGAGCAGCGCCACGAGTGGGCCGATGAGCCGTTGGGGTCGACCGCCGAGGAGCTCGGCCGGCTGATGGAGGCCATCGGGGAGTGGGCCAAGGACTCCCGGATCGGCCACTTCGCGGAGGGGCTCGGGGAGCATCTCGATACCGGGGCTCCGGAGTGTGCCTACTGCCCGCTGTGCCGTACCGTACATGTCCTCCGGGAGTCGAGTCCGGAGGTCAAGGTGCACCTGGCCAGCGCTGCCGCATCGTTGATGCAGGCCGCGGTCACGGTGCTCAACGCGGCGGCCACGAGTCCGGGTGCTGGCCCTAGTGAAGACGAGGATGCACACGGTGATGGCGTGCGGGCTGAGGAAGATGCGACCCGGGACTGGGCGCGACGCTCTACGAGGGTCGACCCGATCGATCTCGACGGCTGGAGCTGAGGGATGACGACGACGAAGAAGCTCGCCTGTGGCGTCGACGTCGGCGGCACCAAGATCCTCGGCGGCGTCGTCGACCACGACGGCACCATCATCGAGGACCACCGCGTCGAGTCGCCGGCGAAGAGCCCGGAGGCCATCGAGGCCGCGATCATCGAGGTGGTCCAGGAGCTCAAGACCCGACACGCGATCGAGTGCGTCGGCATCGGCGCCGCGGGCTACATCGACAAGGGCCGCTCGACGGTCATGTTCGCGCCCAACATCGCCTGGCGCGACGTACCGCTCAAGGAGCGCCTGGAGAAGGTCCTCGAGCTGCCGGTCGTGATCGAGAACGACGCCAACGCGGCTGCGTGGGGCGAGTTCGAGTACGGCGCGGGTGCCGAGGTCGACAACATGATGCTGGTGACCGTCGGCACCGGTGTCGGCGGCGGCCTGGTGCTCGAGGGCGAGCTCTACCGTGGCGCCTTCGGCGTCGGCGCCGAGATCGGCCACATGCGGGTCGTGCCCAACGGCCACCTGTGCGGCTGCGGCAACCGCGGCTGCTGGGAGCAGTACGCCTCGGGGTCGGCCCTGGTGCGCAACGTCCGCTCCGCCGCGCGTGGTGGCTCGTTGCTGGCCCGCGACGTCCTGGACCGGGCCGAGGGTGATCTCGACAAGATCAAGGGCCCTCTGATCACCGAGGCGGCCCGCGACGGGGACGCCTTCGCGATCGAGGCGCTGACCGACCTCGGCATCTGGCTCGGCGAGGGGATCGCCTCGATCGCTGCCGTGCTGGACCCGGCCGTGGTGGCCATCGGCGGGGGAGTGGCCGAGGCCGACGACCTGCTGCTCGGGCCCGCCCGGCGTGCCTTCCAGGCCCAGCTGACCGGCCGCGGACACCGGCCGATGCTCGACGTCCGCAAGGCGACGCTCGGCAACCAGGCAGGTTTGATCGGCGCCGCGGACCTGGCTCGCAAGTGAGCCACCACAAGTGAGTCTGCACATCGGGGTCGACATCGGCGGCACCAAGGTGCTCGCGGCGGAGGTCTCGCCGGCCGGTGAGGTTCTCCGCACCGCTCAGCGGAGCACGCCTGGACGCCGGGTCGAGCTCGAGCTGGTGGAGGACGCGCTGACCGAGGCGGTCACCGAGGTGGCCGCCGGCCGGCCCGTCGCGGGCGTCGGCCTGGCCGCCGCGGGGTTCGTCGATGCGGCCGGGGAGCGGGTCATGTTCGCTCCCCACCTGCCCTGGCGCGGCGAGCCGACTCTGACCCGGCTCTCCTCGCGATGGGGCACCCGGGTGGCGCTCGACAACGACGCCAACTGTGCCGCGCTGGCCGAGCTGGAGCTCGGCGCGGCCCGTGGTGTCGACTCAGGCCTGCTCATCACCCTCGGCACCGGCATCGGCGGCGCCGTGGTCATGGACGGCCGGGTCGTCCGGGGCCGCAACGGCATGGCCGGCGAGTTCGGCCACATGCAGGTCGTACCCGGCGGCCTCCCGTGCGAGTGCGGTCTCACCGGCTGCTGGGAGCAGTACTCCTCCGGCAACGCGCTGGTCGCCTTCGTGCGTGCCCGCGTGGAGACCGAGGAGTACGCCGGCTGCGCGCTCGACGAGCTCGCCGCGGGTGACCCGCTCAAGATCACCGGCCCGGCGGTCACCGCCGCCGCGGCCCGCGGCGATGCGCTCGCACTGGCTGCGTACGAGTCGGTCGGGTCGTGGCTGGGGGTCGGGATGGCCGGCCTGGTGGCCGCCTTCGACCCCGAGCTGCTGGTCGTCGGCGGTGGAGTCTCGACCGCGGGCGACCTGCTGCTGGCGCCTGCGCGCACGGCTCTGGAGGCCTCGCTCGTCGGCCGTCTCCATCGCGAGGTGCCACCGATCGTGGCGACCGCCTTCGGTGCCGAGGCGGGGGTCGTGGGCGCGAGCATCCTGGCTCGCCGCGCGACCCGCGAGGGCTAGACCCGAGCGCCGTCGTCCCAGGGGTCGCGGGGCTCGGACGGCATGGTCACCAGCAGGTAGACGAAGCCGGCCAGGAAGGCGGCGACCAGGCCACCGATGACCCAGCTGCTGAAGTTCCGGTCGGTGATCTGGGTGACCACGATCAGCACCAGCACGGCGACCGGTGCGCCGAGCACGCCGATCCACGCGAGCAGGCGCGCCGGGGTCGGCCTCGGCAGCGGCGGCGGAGGCGGTGGGACGTAGCCCTCCTCGTCGTCGCGCCACATGTCGTCATAGGAGTCCGGCTCGTCGACCGTCTCGACGATGTCGATCTTCTTCTCGAAGAGATCGCGGGCGACGGGCTCCTCCTCGAGGGCGGGGCGGTCGCCGTAGTTCTCGACGATCTCGCGCCATGCCTCGTCGTCCGACGAGTGGTCCTCCGAGGGCACGGAGGCGTCGTCGGAGGCCCCGGTCGTGTCCTCTGGCAGGTCGTCTCGCTCGCTCACTCTTCCAGCCTAGCCGGATCTCATGACAGGGTGCGGGAGTACAAGTACCTGTCTCGTTATAGGCTCATCGGTCGAAGGCAAATAGGGAAGGCGATGGGGTGTCGACGAAGATCTTCTACTCGTTCTTGAAGTGGGTCGCGATCGGCCCGCTGCTGCGCACCGTGTTCCGCCCGTCCTGGGAGGGCGTCGAGAACCTCCCGCGCAAGGGGCCGGCCATCCTGGCCAGCAACCACCTCTCCTACGCCGACTGGCTCTTCATGCCGCTCGGATCGCCGCGGATGGTGCGGTTCGTGGCGAAGGCGGAGTACTTCACCGGCACGGGTGTGAAGGGCTTCCTGCAGCGTGCGTTCTTCAGCGGCACGGGCAACGTCCCGATCGACCGTTCCGGTGCCACCGCCGCCGAGGGCGCGCTGATCGCCGCCAAGCGGGTCCTGGGGGAGGGCGAGCTCTTCGGGATCTATCCCGAGGGCACCCGCTCCCACGACGGCAAGCTCTACCGGGGACGGACCGGCATCGCCAGGCTGGCTCTGGACACCGGTGCGCCGGTGATCCCGGTCGCCGTGATCGGCACCGATGTGATCGCGCCCCCGGGCAAGAAGCTCGGCAAGATCGTCCGCCCGCGGATCATCTACGGCAAGCCGTTGGACTTCTCGCGCTACGAGGGCATGACCAACGACCGCTACATCCTGCGCGCGATCACCGACGAGATCGTCTACGAGATCCTGAAGCTCTCCGGCCAGGAGTACGTCGACATGTACGCCACCGAGGCCAAGAAGCTGGCCGACGGCGAGAAGCCGGCGAAGAAGAACTCCGCGCGGCCTACGAAGGACGTAGCCTGACGATCCACTCGTCCCACCCGTTCCCGACGCCGGAGGATCCGGTACGCCGGCTGCGCGGTCGTCTGGGTGGGCGGGTCTCGCTGTGGACCTCGGGCTCTGACGGTTCCTGGGCTGGGCTCACGGTCTCCTCGCTGATGGTGGCCAACGGTTCCCCGGGGGCGGTGCTCGGGCTGCTCGATCCCGACTCCGACCTGCGCGACGAGCTCGAGGAGACCGGCGTCGGGGTCGTGTCGCTGCTGCACTGGCGCCATCGCGACCTCGCCGAGGCCTTCGGGGGCACCGCCCCCGCGCCGGGCGGTGCGTTCCGATCGGGTTCGTGGGAGACGACGGAGTTCGGCCGGCGGCTCGCCGACGCGCCGACCTGGGCCGGCGTACGCCTGGTGTCGATGACGGAAATCGGCTGGTCGGCCCTGGCGACGTGCGAGATCGTGTCGCTCGAGGTCGGTGACGACACCGACCCGCTGGTCCACCGGCACGGAAGGTATGAACGATGATCGACGGCTATCTGCGACGGCTCGGCATCGAGGGACGGCCGGAGGCGACGTACGAGACGCTGGTCGATCTTCATCATCGCCATCTCGACACCCTTCCCTACGACAACCTCTCGATCATGCTCGCGGCCATCGGCGCGATCGGTGCGCCGCACTCCGTCGACCCGGGGGAGACCCTGGAACGGGTCGCTGCCGGCGGCAACGCCGGCTACTGCTTCCACCACAACGGTCTGGTCGCGCTGGTCCTGGAGGAGCTGGGGTTCGAGGTCGTACGCCGCCCCGGCCAGCTGATCGAGACCACCGGCCCGAGCGGGGAGCTGGACCATCTCGCCTTCGAGGTCCGTGGGCTGCCGACCGCTGACAACCCGCAGGGGCGTTGGTGGCCCGATCTGGGCTTCGGCGACGCCTTCCGTGATCCGCTGCCGCTGGTCGAGGGTCACTTCCGGCAGAACGGCTTCGTCTACCGCCTGGTGCGGGTGGGTGAGGACGGGTGGACCTTCCACCACGATCCGGCAGGGTCCTTCCACGGCAACCTCATCCGTGGTGTGGTCGACCTGGAGGAGGTCGCGGGTCGTCATCCGGAGCTCTCGACGCCGCCGGGTCCCTACACGAGCAAGCTGGTCGTGCAGCGACGCGACGCGACCGGCGCCGACACAGTCCGCTCGATCCGGCACACCCGGATCGGCGAGGGGGCACTCACCCGCGAGCTGCGGGACTTCGCGGAGTGGTCGGCGGCACTGGCGGGTCTCGGGCTCTCGCTCGCCGGGGTCGAGGAGGACGCGCTGCGGGAGCTCCACAAGCGACAGGCCGCGGACTACGACGAGTGGTTGCTGACGCGATAGCCGAGGACGTGCTGAGATGGCGGACATGAGCGACGCACCTGAACCCGAGCTGCTCGACATCGCGGCCGAGCTCTACGGGCTGTCGCTCGGCGACTTCACCCCCGAGCGCGACGCCCGGGCCAAGGAGCTGAAGGGCACGCCGCTGGCCGGCCCGGTCAAGGCGCTGAAGAAGCCCGCGACCGCGGCGTGGGTGGTCAATCTGCTGGTGCGCTACGAGACCGAGCAGGTCGAGCAGGTGATCTCGGTCGGGGCGCTGCTGCGCGAGGCGCAGACGGGCATGGACGCCGCCCAGCTGCGCGAGCTCACCAAGCAGCGGCGTCAGCTGACCGCGGCGGTGACGACCCGTGCGCGCGGGCTGGCGCGCGAGCACGGTCTCCGGGTGACGGAGGCGGTGGCGGCCCAGGCCGAGGCGACGCTGACCGCGGCCATGATCGACCCTTCGGCCGCTCAGGCGGTCCGCAGCGGCCTGCTGGTCTCCGCGTTGGCCGCCACCGGGGTCGACGCCGTGGACGCGGCCGGTTCGGTGGCGACGCCGGAGGCCCTGGGCTTCGAGGTCCCCGAGGTCGTACCGCCGCCCCCGGAGCCGCTGCGCGCGGTCCCGGACCTACCCGACACGGCGGCGCTCGACGAGGCCCGCGAGGCGCTGGCGGAGGCCGAGTCCACGCTCTCCGGTGCCGAGGCTCAGCGGGACAAGGCCCTGTCGGCCTTCAAGGATGTCGAGGCGAAGTCGCTCCAGGTGAAGTCGGAGATCGAGGACGTACGCCGCCGGCTGGCAGACCTGGAGGCGTCCGCCGTCGACGTCGACGACGAGCTCACCGAGGCGGAGGAGGCCCGCGACTCGGCAGAGACGGCCGTGTCCGAGGCGGTCGCCGCGAGGGACTCCGCGGCCGCGGAGGTGGAGCGCCTCGACGGGTAGGCCGACGGCGTCCATGGACGCCGCCATTGTCTAGTCATTCGGTGCACTATCCTGGTCGGGTGACCGAGACTGCCACCGACTCCGCCATCTCCGCCCGCTACCGAGACCCTGCGCTCGCCGCCCTGGCCACGACCAGCGCGGTGATCGAGCACCAGCTCGGGCACCGGTCGGTGCGTTCCTTCCTCGGCGACCCGGTCACCGAGGACCAGCTCACCGCGATCGTCGCGGCTGCCTCCTCGGCGCCGACCTCGTCCAACCTGCAGACGTGGAGCGTGGTCGCGGTGCGCGATCCGGACCGCAAGGCGCGGCTGGCCGAGCTGGCCGGTGATCAGGCCTTCATCGCGGCCGCGCCGCTCTTCCTGCTCTGGGTCGCCGACCTCAGCCGAGCGCGAGGGCTCGCGGTCGCTGCCGGGACGCGGGTCGAGGCGACCGACTACCTGGAGTCGACCCTCCTCGGCGTCATCGACGCCACCCTCGCCGCCCAGAACGCCATCGTCGCCGCCTCCTCGCTCGGCCTGGGCACCGTCTGCGTCGGCGGTGCCCGCAACCACCCCGAGGAGATCGCCGCCGAGATCGGCCTGCCTCCGGGTGCGTTCGTCGTCTTCGGGCTCGCCGTCGGCGTACCCGACCCGGCTGAGCCGGCCGGGGTCAAGCCCCGTCTTCCGCAGTCCGTCGTCCTCCACCACGAGACCTACTCGCCCCCGGCCGCCGACGACCTCGCCGCGTACGACAGCCGGCTGGGCGGCTACAACGCCACCTACGGTCTCGGCGGCGGCTGGTCCGAGCGCGTCCTCGCTCGGCTCGTCGGTCCCGCCAGCATGGCCGGCCGGCACCGGCTCCGAGCTCAGCTCGAGCGACTCGGCCTCGCCGGCCGCTGACTCAGATGACCTTCCGCATCCGGACCAGTGGGACCGGGGCGCCGCCGCGGTCGTCGGTGATCCGCTCGACAGGCTCGAAGCCGTACGCCTGGTAGAGCGGTTCGCCGGACAGGGTGCCCATCAGTTCCAGGGTCGTGAAGCCTTCTGCTGCCGCTGCCTGTTCGCACAGGGTCAGGATCAGCTTGCCTACGCCGCGTCGGGCGAACGTTGGGTTGGTGTACATCGCCCGCACCCTCGCCGGGTCGCTGTTCGGGTCCAGGAGCGTCGGCTCGCGGCCGGAGGTGTGGTCGCCGCCGTAGAGCGTCGCGCGCCTGCTCCAGCCGCCGCAGCCGGCTATCTCGCCGCCCTCTTCGACCACGAAATAGGTGCCATCCTCGATCAGCTGGGTGTCGATGCCCATCACGGTTCTGCTCGAGGTGATCTGAGCTTGTGTCAGGAAGCCCTTCTGGAGGTCTGCGATCGACTTGTCCATGATCTCTGTCAGGGCCGCAATGTCTGCTCGGGTCGCGATTCGGTGGGTGAAGGGCACGGGGTGAGCCTGCCATCTCTGTGGTTGGTCGGTCCCTGGTGGTCGAGCCGCTGGGCTTTTCCGCTGGTCGAGCCGTCGGAGCCGCTGGGCTTCTCCGCTGGTCGAGCCGCCGGAGCCGCTGGGCTTCTCCGCTGGTCGAGCCGCCGGAGCCGCTAGGCGGAGGCGTGTCGAGACCAACACGGTTGCTTC
>NZ_JBHVGB010000195.1:0-11152 GCF_042801335.1 Nocardioides sp. NPDC057577
CTCGCAGGTCAGAGCCTACTTGAGGCGTACGCCGGCGAACTTCTTCTTGCCCCGACGCAGGACTACCCAGCCGTCCCCGAGCAACTCTTTTTCGCCGAGCGCCCCCTCAGCGTCCTCGACACGGACGTTGTTGACGTACGCCCCGCCCTCGGAGATCGTCCGGCGGGCCTCCCCCTTGGAGGAGACGAGACCGGCGGCGATGAAGAGGTCGACATAGGTCGGCAGCTCTTCACCACGCTCCAGCTCGACGGCACCGGCTTCCGTGATCGCGGCGGCCAGCGTCGTACTGCTCAGGGTGGCCAGGTCGCCGCCGCCGAAGAGCGCGGCTGCGGCCTGCTTGGCCTGCTCGGTCTCCCCCGCCCCGTGGACCAGGGTCGTCATGTGATCGGCGAGCGCCTTCTGGGCCGCTCGGAGGAACGGCTTCTCCGCGTGCTGCGCCTCCAGGGTCTCGATCTCCTCGTGGGACAGGAAGGTGAAGACACGGAGCATCTCCCCCACCTTGGCGTCCTCGACGTTGAGCCAGAACTGGTGGAAGGCGTAGGGCGACATCATCGTCGGGTCGAGCCAGAGGGCGCCGCCCTCGGTCTTGCCGTACTTGGTGCCGTCGGCCTTGGTGATCAGCGGAGTGGTGAAGGCATGGACTGTCTCGCCGGTGACCCGGCGGACCAGCTCGACACCACCGGTGATGTTCCCCCACTGGTCCGAGCCACCGAACTGAAGGCTCACCCCGTGCGTACGGAAGAGGTTCAGGTAGTCCATGGACTGCAGGAGGATGTAGGAGAACTCGGTGTAGGAGATGCCGTCCTCGAGACGCTTCTTCACCGTGTCACGGGCAAGCATCCGGTTGACCGGGAAGTGCTTGCCGATGTCGCGGAGGAAGTCGATCACCGACAACGACGCCGTCCAGTCGGCGTTGTTGACCATCGTCGCGGCGGTCTCGCCCTCGAAGGAGACGAACCGCTCGATCTGGCTACGCACCTTCCCGACCCATTCCTTGACGGTCTCCGGCGAGTTGAGCGTGCGCTCACCCGAGTCGCGCGGGTCGCCGATCATGCCGGTGGCACCACCGACCAGTACGTAGGGCGTGTGGCCCGTCCGCTGCAGGCGCATCGCCATGGTGATCTGGAGAAGGTTGCCCATGTGCAGGCTCGGCGCGGTGGGGTCGAACCCGATATAGAACTTCACACTCCCGCCGGCGAGCGCTTCTCGGAGCGCGTCGCGGTCCGTCGAGTCGGCAATGAGGCCTCGCCACTCGAGGTCGTCGAGGAGTGTGGGATCGATGGACACGTGGTGCCTTTCTCAGGTCGTTCTCAGATGGTGTTTCCGGGGCCCGGAACGGGTTGTCCCGGAAGCAAGGGTAGTAGGCGATACCCCCTAGAGTTGACCACTGGCGAACGCGTTCAAGATTTGAGGGGACCTGGGTGATCGCAGGGAGGTACCGGCTCGAGAGGGAGCTCGGCCGGGGAGCGATGGGAGCCGTCTGGCTCGCCACCGACGACATTTTGGGGCGTTCGGTCGCGCTCAAACAGCTGATCGCGCTCGACGGCGTATCGGATGCCGCGGTCGAGCGCGAGGCACAGCTCGCCGCACGACTGGTCCACCCGAACGTCGTCGCCGTCTTCGACCTGGTGCGCGACGACGACAAGCCGTGGCTGGTGATGGAGTACGTCGAGGGGAAGACCCTCGCTCACATGGTGCGCGACGACGGCCCGCTGCCGATCGAGGACGCCGCGAGACTGATCGGTCAGATCGCCTCCGCCCTGCGCTCGGCCCATGCCGCCGGCATCGTCCACCGGGACGTGAAGCCCGCCAACATCGTGGTCGGCCGCGCCGACCGCGCGAAGCTGACCGACTTCGGGATCGCGCGTGGCGTCGACTCCCAGACCACGCAGACCGGTCAGGTCACCGGCTCCCCCGCGTACCTGGCTCCGGAGATCGCCACCGGCGGACGGGCCACCCCGGCCAGCGACATGTGGTCGCTGGGGGCCACGCTCTTCCAGGCGCTGACCGGCGAGCCTCCCTACGGGATCGGCGACAACGCTCTGGCGACGCTGTATCGGGTGGTGCACGAGGACCCGCCGCGTACGCCGCTGGCAGGTCGGCTCGCGCCGCTGCTGGAGCACACGATGGCGTACGACCCCGCCGAGCGGTGGTCGGCCGAGGACGTCGTCGACTTCCTGGCCGGGCGGTTGGCGGCCGAGAAGCTGGAGCCGGTGGCGCTGCGTACGCAGACCCTTGCCGCGGTCGCGGCCCCGACTCCGGCCCCGGCCGCGCCCTCGGGGCTGGCACAGTCGACCAGCACCCCGGCGCGGCGCCGCTGGTGGCCGATCGCACTGGTCGTCGCTGCGGCGTTGGTGCTGGTGGTCGGCGGAGCACTGTGGGCCAACCGCGGCGAGGAGCCGAGCGCGAAGCCGAAGCCGGTCGCGTCCGGATCGCCGCTGTCGGAGGCTACCGACGAAGCCACGGACGAAGCGGACGAGGAGTCGGAGGAGGCGTCCGAGGAGCCGTCGCCCAGCGAGACGGCCAGCGAGTCCCCGAGCCAGAGCCCCTCGGCGACCGAGACCTCCGGCGCGACCGCCGAGGGGATCGACGCCTTCATCCGGAGCTATCTCGCCACCGCGCCCGCGAACCCCGACAGCGCCTTCAATTCGATGCTGACCCCGGCCTTCCAGTCCAGAAGCGGCGGGATCCAGGGCTACCGGGATTGGTGGGGCAGCGTCGCGAGCACCAGCGTCGTCTCGGTCTCCCCCAGCGTCGACCCGCTCAAGGTCACCTACACCTACAACTACGCGATGAAGGACGGCCGCAAGGACGGCGGCACAGTGACGTTGGGTCTCGTCTACGCCGACGGGAAGTACCTCATCAACAGCGAGGGTTGAGCGCCGAGCTCCTCAGAGGAGCTTGCCCAGCGGGCCCAGGTCGATGTTGAGGTCCTCCGGAGCGAGCCCGAAGTGGTCGCGCAGCTCTGTCATCTTCTCGTCCAGCAGCATCAGGGTCTGCCCCAGCCGCTCGATGTCCTCCTCGCTCAGGCCTCCCGCATCCATGCGGCGGATCGCCTGGCGCTCCATCAGCTGCCGGAGCAGCTCCACCAGGGTGAGCACGAGCTGTACGAGCCCCTTCTCGACGGATTCCGGATCCGCATCGATCCGTCTGCTCAAGGCGGAGGGCAGGTCGGCCTCCCCGTCCAGGTCCAGGGGCCATGGATCGGCCTTGTCGGGCCGCGTCATGTGCTGACCTCCTGGCAGAAGCTGAACGGGGGCCACGGGCCGGTGACCATCACCTCGTGCCGGCTCGTGGCCCAGTCTCGAACGGCTTCCCGGGCGTCCTCCACGCGCTCGTCGGGGAGCAGGACCGACAGCCGCGCCACCTGCGGACGGACCGACGGCAGCGTCGTGAGCTCCGAGGCGTAGGGAGCGAGCAACGTCCTCAGCTCTGCGGTCTCGGCGTCATGCTGCTTCAGCTCCGCCGCGCGCCGGCGGAGATAGTCCGAACCCGTCTGCTCGTCCTTGACACGTTCGGGGACACGTTCGGGCAGCGGAAGATGGACGATGCACTCGCTGTGCCCCGTGACAGCGGCGATCCGGTCGGTCCACTCGCTCTCGCGCTCCGCGACCAGCTGGTCCAGCTCATCGGTGTCGCTCACGACCGCCCCGAAGCGCAACGGCAGCACGGGGACGTACGACCACAGCTGGTGGAGGACTCGTCCGAACCCGAGGAGCTCGCGCGTCGACCGCTCGGGCGCCTCCGCTCGTGGTTCGACGAAGACAGTCAACCCGCGGGAACGGTGTGCTTGCAGCGGGGGGTCGACCATCTCGCCGGTGCTGCCGGCAGCCGCGGTCGCCACCGCGTAGAGGAGCATCATGGCTGTCTCCCGGACCCGGGTAGCGAGACCCTGTGGGCCGGGGCGAGAACCAGGCGCAGGCCGAGGTAGACGAGGTCGACCCCGGCGAGCGAGAGGACGATGTCGCCGCCCACCACGACACCGCCGTCGATCAGACGGTCGATGAGGTCGACGAGCGAGGTCTCGTCGAGTGCGGGAGAACGCTCGAGCGTCATGGCACCGCCCCGCTCAGGCCCTCGTCGTGCGGCTCTTCCGCAACGACGAAGCTGTAAGGCGGCCACGGCCCGGTCACCTTGATACGCATGGCGGCGGTCGCGACCAGATCGTGGTGGAGCTCTTCGGCAAGACCGAGGAATCGCTGCTCCTCGTCCCGCGCCACGAGGTAGGCGCTGTTGAGCAGCATCGGCTCGTCCCTGCCGGTGACGGCAGCGTCGAGCGGGGCGCGCACGACGCTCGCGGCCGAGCCGCGAGCCAGCACCTCGTCGGTCTGCGTGAGGGCGACCTCGCGCCGTCCGCGTTCGGTGCTGCGGGCGTCCTGTTGCGACCGGCGCCGTTCGAGGTATTCACGGCCGCTGCGCGGGGTGGTCGCCTCGGTCGGGCGTGGAGACGAGGTCGGGAAGATCTGGACGGACCACTCGACGCGTCCGGCCAGGAACCGCCACGCACGTTCGAGGACCTGGCGACTCGAGTCCAACGCCGCGACCAGAGCCTCATCGCTCGGGTAGATGCCGGGCAGCTGCAGCGGCAGTACGTCACCGTGCTCGACCAGATGCTGGAGCACGTCGTGATGAGCAGCGGCGACGGGCGTGACCCACCGGGTGTCCTCCCCGTGTTCCGCCCACGCTGCCTCGCCGAAGGATGCGGCCGCCAGATCGCTGACGACCACCTCGAGGTGGTGGAACGAGATGGTGCGAATGTCCGCGTTCATGATCCCGTGCTCAGGCATGGGCCGCGGCTCGTCACCCTGGACGAGTCCGTACGCATGGACGACTGCGGCCGGGTCAGCGCCGCTCACGACTCTTCTCACCTTCCACGATCTGGCTCTCACCGCCGATGCTGCGCTCAAGCGCCTCGAGCCGCTGACGGAGGTCGAGCTCCTCGTCCTGCTTCTGCTGGTCCTCGAGGTTGCTGACGAACGGGTCGCCCTCCCACCAGTTGATACCCATCTCGCGGGCCTTGTCGACGGAGGCCACCATGAGTCGCACCTTGATGGTGAGCAGCTCGATGTCGAGCAGCCGGACCTGGATGTCACCGACGATGACGATGCCCTTGTCGAGAACACGCTCGAGCACGTCGGCGAGGCTCTCGGATGAGGACTGGGGCCGGTTGCTCACGAACATCGGCGAACGCTGGGTCTCGGTCATCGCTCCTCCACCTGGGCTCGGACGTAGCGGTGGACACGGCGATAGCCCGTGATCTCCCCGCCCGTGTCGACGGTCACCTCGTAGGAGGCAAGGACATCGGTCGTCTCCGGAACTCGTTCCAACTCGAGGATGTCAGCGTGGACGACCCAGCCGTCGTCGTCGCGACGGACTGCCGTGACGCCCTCTGCGGGACATCCCACGAGTGCCTCGAGCTCTTCGAGCACATGCTCGGCGATCGAGGACAGGGTGGGTTTGCCGGGCTCACTCATGCCAGCCTCCGGCCATCAGGCGCTGTACGAGAGCCTCCTCGAGATCGGCAGCCTCCTCCTCAGCCAACAGGCCGGCCTCCCGCCGGGCGTCGACATCCTCGAGCGCCGCTTGGATCGTGGCCGGGTCGAAGTACTGGCTCTCGGCCTCGTCGCGGATCTGCTCAGCCACCCACACCACACCGCGCACGGGAGCGATGGGCAGGGTCAGCAGCTGCGTGATCAAGCCCATGAGAGCTCTTCCGACGAGGCAGCGTCGAGAAACGCGTACGGCGGCTGCGGGCCGACGTAGCGAAGCGACGCCAGCGGTGCCAGATCCTCGCGCAGCGTGGTGACCATGGCGTCGAGCTCGCTCTGCCGGTCTCGCTCGACCAGCAGGAACACCTCGGCGGCCTGCAGAGCTCCGCGGAGCTCGCCGAGGGAGACGGCGCGGGCGGTCGGGGCGATCCGGTCGACGACGCCGTCGCCGACCTCGGCCCGCAGCGCTTCGAGCGCGGCCGCGATGGCCTCGCCCAGACGTACCTCCGCCGAGTGCCGGTCCTGCGGGGCGGCTCGACGTATGTGGTCGCGCAGCGCGACGAGATCGGGGTCTCGCCGCAGCACCTCCTTGAGCGCTTCCTGCTCGATCAGGTCGACCGCGACGGTGAGCTGCAGCAGGCCCTCGAACCGTTCCAGGAGCGGGCGGATCTCGTCACCGCGGCTCTCGATCAGCTCGTGGCGCACGGTGTCGTCGTCCGGCATCTCGATGCCGAACTGCATGGGCAGCACCGTGCCGAGCGCGGCCATCGCCTCGAGCGTGTGCGCGTGCGCCATCAGGTCCTCGCGCAGCACGCGCGAGTCGGCGTCCACATCGCTGACGAGGACCCGAAGGCCGTCGCCGTCGACGTGGCGCAGCGGACGTTTGGATCGTCCCTCTCGGTCCACGGGGACCGTGACCGAGGTGTCCGTGACTCCGTAGACGTGGACAGGCACGATCAGTCCTCCTTGTCCTTGGTCTGTCTGGACGTGCTCTTCCGAGTGCGCCGAGCAGGCTGCTTGCGACCCTGACCTTCGTGCTCGTCGTCGTCCTTGTCGTCATTCTTGTCGTCGTCCTCATCGTCTCCGCCGAGAATGCTCCCGAGCTTTTCCTTGGCTCCTTCGATCGCTCCGGATGTCTTCCCCTTGGCTCCGGACTCGGTCACCCCCTCGATCAGCTCCGGGATGCCGTGCGTCTGGGTGTCGGTGAGGTCCAGCCGATTCACCGCCTCGGCGAAGCGTAGGTAGGTGTCGACGCTGGCGATCACGATGCGCGCGTCGATCGTCAGCAGCTCGATGCCGACGAGCGAGACGCGCACGTAGATGTCGATCACCAGACCCTTGTCGAGGATCGTGTCGATGACGTCGGCGAGGCTGCTCGGAGCCGGGCGGTCGAGGTAACGGTTCTGCTGGGTGATGGTCATGACTCAGTCGCTTTCTGCCGGGGTGCCGGCGGGCACGGGTTGCTCGGCCCGCTTCAGTACGTGCTTGCGGATGTAGGCCCGGTTGGCGCCGAGCGACCTCGCCAGGCCGGATTTCCCGCACCCGACGAAGTAGCCGATGCACCAGTCGAGCTGCTGCAAGGCGTCCTCGGTGGCGGTCCGATAGCGATCGACCTCCTCCATGAGCTCCTCGACGTCGCACTCGAGCTCTTGGACACGGCGTTCGTCGTCGGTCATGGTCAGGATGCCTTCATGGAGGAGCCGGAGGACGTACGCCTGCTCGTGCTCTGCTTGCTGGCGCTCTGCTTGCTCGGGCTCCGCTTGCTCGCACTCCGCTTGCTCGCGCTCTGCTTGCTCGCGCTCTGCTTGCTCGCGCTCTGCTTGCTCGCGCTCTGCTTGCTCGCGCTCTGCTTGCTCGCGCTCTGCTTGCTCGCGCTCTGCTTCGTCGGGCGCTGCGTGCTCGTGGTCTTCTTGGCCGCCGGCTTCTTGGCCGCGGTCGTCTTCGCAGCGGTCTTCTTGGCTGCCGGCTTCTTGGCCGCGGTCTTCTTGGCGGTCGTCCTCGTCGCCTGCGGCTTGTCGCCGGACGACCCGTTCCCGGAAGATCTGTTGTTGGAAGAGCTCCGGGAGTTGCTCGCCGTACGGGCCTTCGACTTCCCGTTCTGCTTCTGACTCTTCTCCGAGCCCTCGCCGGAACCGTCGTCCACAACCTCCTTGTCGTGGATCTCGCCCGTCCACCCCTCGATCTCGTCGCGGTGGAGAAGCGTGTGGTTGGCCACGTGACGACGGAAATGCTTCATCTCCAGGCGAACTCGACGCCCCTGGGCTCGCCAGAGGTTCCCGGTGTGCTCGAAGAGGCCCTTCGGGTGGTACTCGAGCGAGACGAGGATCCGGGTCAGGTTCGGCGCGAGCTCGTGGAAGGTGACGGCGCCGTCGACGCGTCCCTTCTCGCTCTCGCTCTTCCACACGATGTGCTCGTTCGGGACCTGGTCGAGGATGGTCGCCTTCCACGTGCGGTGGGACCAGAACACCTGGGCCTGCCACGTCAAGACCTGTTCGTCCTCCTGCGTGACGTTCTCGACCTTCTTCATGAACGACGGGAATTCCTCGAACTGGGTCCACTGCTCGTAGGCGACGTCCCGGCTGACGGGTACGTCGACCGTCTCGACGATGTTGGTCACCTTGAGCTTCTTGCCGGTGGGCTGCTCGCTCTTGTTGAGACCGCCCGAGACCTTGTCAACGGTGTCCTTGACCTGAGTCGCCGTGTCCTTGACCTGGGCGGCGGTGTTCTTCACCTTGCCGACCGGAGCGGTGACCTTGTCGACGGCCGCCTTCGCCCCCGCCTTCACGGTCGAGGCACCCTTGGATGCCTTCGCCCCGTTCATCGAAGGGATGCCGTCGGCGAAGCCGGTCAGTCGGTCCGTGAGCCCCTCGACGCCGCTGCCCAGCTTGCTCAGGCTCCGCTTTCCGAAGGCGCGGCTGAAGCCCACGACCTCCTTGCGCAGCCGATCAACGGGTAGCTGCGACAGCAGGCCCGAGTCCTCCGGTTCGGCAGCCGCTTTCTTGCGAGTCTGTTCCGTCATGACTCAGGCACCTCCTGTCGGCGCACCTGCGCGCTGACGACGGGCACTCCGCGCACGCCGGCGCGGCTTTTCATCTTCGTCGTCCTCGTCCTGCTGGTCCGCCTCGTCCTCGGGTTCGTCCTCGGGCTCTTCCTCGTACTCGTCCTCGGGCTCTTCCTCCGCTTCTTCGTCGTACTCGTCCTCGGGCTCGTCCTCGGGCTCTTCCTCAGGCTCTTCCTCGTACTCGTCCTCAGGCTCCTCACCCTCGGCTTCGTCGTCGGCTTCGTCTTCGGCTTCGTACTCGTCCTCGGGCTCCTCGTCCTCCGGAACCTCGTCGGTGTCCTCGTCGGTGTCCGCGTCGGTGTCCTGGTCGGCGTCCTCATCGGATGACGACGCGCCCCAGAGCGTGCTCCGCTCGTGCAACCGATCGCTGAGCTTGTCGATCTGGCTCGCGGCCGCGGCAACCGCGGCCGCCTTACCAGCCGTGACGAGCTTTCCGCTGACCTGCTGTCCGAGCTTCTGTACGTCCGACGAGCCGCCAAGGCTCTGCGTACCGATCTTCAGCAGCTCGAGGCTGCGGTCGCGAACGGCGCTGTTGCTGAGCGCCGACCCGACGATCACGGCGAGTCGAAGCTTCTTGAACCGCCCGAGCACGTACCCCGCCGCGACGGCGGTTCCCACTCGTGTGGTGACAGACATATTGGTGCTCCCTCCTCGGGCGGCCCTCCAACCACCCGCGTACCCCGGGAGGTACCCGTAGAGCCACGTGACATACCTCACATGCCTGAATTCGTGCCACTCGCAGGCGCAGAGCGCTGGTTGACCTCCGGACATTGACGTCTGGCTGGTGGCGGGCGACACCGTTCTCGAGGCAGCGTTGAAGGTCGGGCGCAAGGACGAATGCCTAGAGCCGCACGATCAACATTCTTCGCCTGTGCCGGCGTGGCAGCAGGTCATCGACGCGTCACCGATCAGGTGATGCCCCGAGGACGGAAGCCACGGCCGAGCGGCTCATCGTCACGAGTTCTGAGATCACAGCGTTCGCATTCCGTCCAAGGCAATGCTGAACGCACGCTCGCGCTGGTCGGGGCTGAGGTACTCGACCGCAGCCACACCACTGATCACGCGAAGCACGGTGTCGATGTCGACATCCTGTCGGACCGATCCGTTCTTCTGCGCACGCTGAAGGAGCGGCTCCCCTGCCGCATACATCGCGTTGCGACATGCTCTGAACATGTCGGAATCGCGGTTCAAAGCCTCGGCGATCGCTCGCTTGGTCGCGACGTAGCCCGCGAACCTCTTGAGCCAGGCCTCGAACGCCGCGTCGGGAGAACGACCTTCTACCTCCGACGCTGCACGGCACAGGTCCTCGACTTCTGTGACGTACACCGCGTCGAACAGATCCTGCCGCGTCGGGAAGTTCCGGTAGAGCGTTCCGATGCCGACACCAGCCCCTCGAGCGATCTCCTCGAGGGACGCACCTGTGCCGTGCTCGGCGAACGCCTCCCGGGCAGCCACCAGCAGAGCGTCGTAGTTCCGACGTGCATCTGCGCGATGCGGGCGCCGCAACTCGACGTCAGGCAGGTGCCAGTCGACCACTCGGTCGTTCATCACGATCTCCCATCGGGTACGTGGACAATCCCCTTTGAATCGGAGGCCACCCTCCGCTAAAGTGGAGGGTGGCCTCCGCACAAGAGGAGGTATGCCTCAACTTTAGCGATCGCCCCGATGCGCTTGATGCGCCGACGGGCCAGTGGCTCCCAGCTCCCACACGGAGCGAGCGGCACCACGATCCTGCGACCCCACCGGATCGCACTTAAGAGAACGGATAGATAGATGGACCTTCACCTTGCAGGCAAGCGAGCACTCGTCACCGGATCGAGCTCCGGTCTGGGCGCCGCGACTGCGCAGCTGCTGGCCAACGAAGGAGCGCACGTCGTCATTCACGGTCGCGACGAGCAGCGCGCAAAGGAGGTCGCCGACGCCATCGTTGCGGACGGCGGATCCGCGAGCATCGCTCTCGGCGACCTGACCACCGACGCTGCTGCTGACGCCGTCGCCGAGCAGGCGCTCGCAGGCGGCGGGATCGACATTCTGGTCAACAACGCGGGCTCCTACAAGCACCTGTCATGGACGGCAGCGACTTCCGAGAGCTGGGCAGAGACCTACAACGTCAACGTCATCTCCGGTGTCCGCATGATCCAGCGGATCACGCCACAGATGCGCGACAAGGGCTGGGGCCGAGTGATCCAGATCGGCGGTGGCCTTGCTATTCAACCGATGAACACGCACCCGCAGTACAACGCGACCCTCGCGGCCCGACACAACCTGGCGGTATCACTCGCCCGGGAGCTTCGCGGAACCGGCGTCACTTCCAACATCGTCTCCCCCGGCGCGATTCTCGTCGATGCGGTCAAGGACCTTCTCATCGAGATCGCACCGGACCGCGGCTGGGGAAGCTCGTGGGAGGAGATCGAGCGCGGTGCCACCGACTCACTCGTTCCCAACGACCGCAACCGGCTCGGCCGACCCGACGAGATCGCCGGTGCCGTCGCCTACCTCTGCAGCCCCTTTGCCGACTACATCAGCGGCGCCACCATCCGCATTGATGGCGGGCACGTCAAGAACGCCCACTGACAGAAGACCGGGCGGGCGGGTCACCGCC
>NZ_JBHVGB010000196.1:0-11075 GCF_042801335.1 Nocardioides sp. NPDC057577
ACTGCACGCCTTGGAGCGAAGCGAAGCGAGCGAGGCGTGCCGTTGCGCCGACTCGGCGTCTCACGAGGAGCAGCCGCCTACGCGCCTGGTGCCCCCGTGCGCCCTCGGCCGCCCCGAGTCATAGCTTCTCGACCGGGGCATAGCGGAGAAGCAACCGCTTGACCCCCGTATCCCCGAAGTCGATGCTCGCGACCTGCTTGTCACCGGAGCCCTCGATGGTGACGACGGTGCCGAGGCCGAAGGAGTCGTGGGTGACGCGGTCGCCCGGGTCGAGCGAGGGCACCTCACGGGCCGGCTTCGACTTGGCAGCGACGTCGGCGCGGAGCGCGGCGGAGGAGAAGTTGCGGCGGCCGGCGGCCGTGGGCTGGCCGAGACGCTGGCCACCGCCCCAGCTGTCGTTGGCGAAGTTCGGCCGGCCCCACGAGGACATCTCCTTCTCCGTACGCCGCCAGTCGACGAGGTCGACCGGGAGCTCGTCGAGGAAACGGCTGCCGGGGTTGTGCGAGGGTGCGCCCCACGCGGACCGGACGACCGCACGCGAGATGAAGAGCCGCTTCTCGGCGCGGGTGATGCCGACGTAGGCCAGGCGGCGCTCCTCCTCGAGCTCGGTGCCGTCACCGAGGGCCCGGGAGTGCGGGAAGACGCCGTCCTCCATCCCGGTGAGGAAGACCGCCGGGAACTCCAGGCCCTTGGCGGTATGGAGGGTCATCAGGGTGACCACGCCGTCCTCGTCGTCGGGGATCTGGTCGGTGTCGGCGACGAGCGCGACCCGCTCCAAGAAGTCGGCGAGACCGGGCTCGACCGTGCCGGCGTCGACATCGGCCGGGTCGGCGCTGGGGGCCGCGACCGGGTCGTCGGAGAACTCACGGGCCACGGCGACGAGCTCGGCGAGGTTCTCCACGCGGGTCTCGTCCTGCGGGTCGTCGGACTCCTCGAGCGAGGCGAGGTAGCCCGATCGGTCGAGCACGGTCTCCAAGATGACGTCGGCCCGCTCACCGGCGGCGACCATCTGCAGCAGCTCCTCGACCATCGCGACGAAGGCCTTGATGTTGGTCAGGCTCCGGGTGGCCAGACCGGGAGCGTCCTCAGCCTTCTGCAGCGCGTCCCAGAAGGTCAGGCCGTCGCGCTCGGCGAGCGCGTTGACGCAGGCCACGGCGCGGTCGCCGATGCCCCGCTTGGGGGTGTTGAGGATCCTTCGGAGCGAGACCTGGTCGTCGGGGTTGGCCAGGGTGCGCAGGTAGGCCAGGGCGTCGCGCACCTCCTTGCGCTCGTAGAAGCGCACACCGCCGACGACCTTGTAGGGCTGGCCGGTGCGGATGAACACCTCCTCGAAGACACGCGACTGGGCGTTGGTGCGGTAGAAGACGGCGACGTCGGCGGCCTTGAGCCCGCCGTCGACGAGCTTGTCGATCTCGTCGGAGACGAACCTGGCCTCGTCGCGCTCGTCGTCGGCGACGTAGCCGACGATGCGGTCGCCGTTGCCGGCGTCGCTCCACAGCGCCTTCTCCTTGCGACCCTTGTTGTGCTTGATGACCGCATTGGCGGCGGTGAGGATCGTCTGAGTGGAACGGTAGTTCTGCTCCAGCAGGATCGTGGTCGCGTTGGGGAAGTCCTGCTCGAAGTCGAGGATGTTGCGGATGTTGGCGCCGCGGAAGGCGTAGATCGACTGGTCGGCGTCGCCGACGACCATCAGCTCGGCGGGGTCGCTGCGCGGGGCGTCGTCGGCGTAGGAGTCGGTCAGCGCGGTGTCGTCCATCCGGTCCGCGCAGAGCTCGTGGACCAGGGCGTACTGAGCGTGGTTGGTGTCCTGGTATTCGTCGACCAGCACATGCCGGAACCGGCGCCGGTAGACCTCCCGCACCTCCGGGTAGGCGCGGAAGAGCTCGACGGTCGACATGATCAGGTCGTCGAAGTCGAAGGCGTTCGCCTGCCGCAGGCGCTTCTGATACTCCTTGTAGGCCGCCACGTAGGTCTGCTCGAGGTGGTTGCGCGCGTCCTTCTCGGCCGCCTCGACGTCGCGCAGCTCGTTCTTCTGGTCGCTGACCCAGTTGAGCACCTGGCCGGGCTGGTAGTGGCGCGGGTCCAGGTCGAGGTCGGTGAGCACCAGCTGCATCAGCCGCTTCTGGTCCTGGGCGTCGTAGATCGAGAAGTTGGACTTCAGCCCCACCTTGTCGATCTCCTTGCGGAGGATCCGCACGCAGGCGCTGTGGAAGGTGGAGACCCACATGATCCGGGCCCGCTTGCCGACCAGGGCCTCGACGCGCTCCTTCATCTCGGCGGCGGCCTTGTTGGTGAAGGTGATCGCCAGGATGCTGCCGGGGTGGGCGCCGCGCTGGGAGATCAGCCACGCGATCCGGCGGGTCAGCACCCGGGTCTTGCCCGAGCCCGCACCGGCGACGACCAGCAGGGGCGCGCCCTGGTGCTGCACGGCCGCCTTCTGGGGCTCGTTGAGCCCGTCGAGGAGCTCCTCGGTGCTCGGTCCGCGTCGTTTCGCACGCGGCTCGTCGGCCGGCTGCGCCGAGGCGAAGGCCTCGAGGCCCGGGATGGTGGCAACAGGGGTCTGGTCAGGCGTACTCATGCTGGCTCCAGCCTAGAGCGCAGCACCGACAAGACGCGGATCAGGAGACGTGCGCGGAGGACCAGAAGACCGCCACGCAGACGTTGATGATCGTCAGCCCGAAGATCGTCCAGTAGAGCCCGTCGGCGATCTTGGGCTTGCGCAGCTGCGACATCACCAGGCCGAGGATGACCAGGCCGATCACGAGCTTCACCCCGACCTTGGCGTGGTCGACCGGACCGTCGCCCATCTCGAGGACGCCGACGAGCAGCAGACCGGCGAGGAAGGCGGTGCCGGAGCCATCCCGCATCAGGCCGTTGGCGACCTTGTCGGGGGCCTTGATCTGCACCAGCAGGCCGCCGAAGAGCGCGGCGAAGCCGAGCAGGTGAATGACGAGCAGGATGTGCCGCACGAACTCCATGCGCACAGACTAGATCCCCGGCCTCGGCGGCCGCCAGACGGGACCACCTCGAGGCATGTATTCGAACGATCACACGATTTTGGTCACGTTCGCCTTGGGGAATGTTCGGTTGTCTGCCTACGCTCACGGTGACCGCCACCATCGCTCTCGGCTCCGCAAGGAGGATTCTGACGTGTCATCACCTCGCCCGACCCTGCCCACCGGCGGGTCCAGACCGCTCGATCAGCTCCGCCAGACCATTCGCTTCGACGTACCGGCCTCGCTGGTCGTCTTCCTCGTCGCCGTGCCGCTCTCGCTCGGCATCGCCGTCGCCTCCGGTGCGCCCGTCGCCGCGGGCCTGATCGCCGCCGCGGCAGGCGGCATCGTCGCCGGTGTCTTCGGCGGCTCACCACTGCAGGTCAGCGGCCCGGCCGCCGGCCTCACCGTCGTCGTCGCCGAGACGGTGGCCGAGTTCGGGTGGGAGGCGACCTGCGCGATCACCCTGATGGCCGGCCTTCTCCAGATCGTGCTCGGCGCCAGCCGGCTCGGACGCTACGCATTGGCGATCTCGCCGACCGTCGTCAGCGCAATGCTGGCCGCGATCGGGATCTCGATCGTCCTCGGCCAGCTCAACGTCGCCCTCGGCGGCCGGTCCCAGGCCAGCGCGATCGAGAACATCCGGCACATCGTCGGTAACGCACAGGAACCCAACATCGACGCCGTCCTGGCCGGGCTCGGCGTGATCGGCATCCTGCTCGCCTGGCCGCGGCTGCCGCAGCGGGTCCGCGCCGTGCCCGGGCAGCTCGTGGCCATCGTGGCGATCACCCTGCTCGCGGCCGCTTGGCTCCCGAGTGCCGAGCGCGTCCACCTCGGCCCTGACCTGCTCGATGAGATCGGCTCGATCGCGATGCCGGAAGGCACTCCTCTCGCTGTGGCCGGCGCGGTGCTCACCATGGCTCTGATCGCAAGCGTCGAGAGCCTGCTCTCGGCGGTCGCCGTCGACAAGCTGCACGGTGGCCCACGCAGCAACCTGAACCGCGAGCTCATCGGCCAAGGGCTGGCCAACACCGTCTCGGGAGGTCTCGGCGGCCTCCCCGTCACCGGCGTCATCGTGCGCAGCTCGACCAACGTCGCCGCAGGGGCCCGCACCCGGGTCTCCGCGATCCTGCACGGCGTCTGGGTGCTCCTCTTCGCCCTGGTCCTGGTCGGACTGGTCGAGCAGATCCCGCTCGCGGCCCTGGCCGGTCTGCTGATCATGATGGGCACCGGCCTGGTCCGGCCCGCCGATATCTCCCAGGCGCGTGCCCGCGGCGAGCTGTGGATCTACGCCCTCACCATCACTGCCGTGCTCGCGCTCAACCTCATCGAGGGTGTCCTGATCGGCCTGGTCGCCGCGCTGGTCCTGGTGCTGTGGCGCCTGGTCCACGTGCGGATCGACGTGCGGCCGGCCGGCCAGGCCGCCGACGGCCGCGAGAAGTGGCTGGTCGAGGTGCACGGCAGCCTCTCGTTCCTGGCGACGCCGAAGCTGGTGAGCAGGCTCGACGAGATCCCGGAGGGCCAGGTCGTCGAGCTCGACCTCCTGGTCGACTACCTCGACCCGGCCGGGCGCGACCAGCTCGACCACTGGCGCGCTCGCTACGAGGCCGCCGGTGGCACCGTGATCGTGGAGCACTCCGGACCCCACGGCATCGAGGCGCCTCGCCAGGAGCGCGCGCTGAAGGCGCCTCCGATCAGCCCCCGCGGCCTGTTGCCGTGGAGCGCCTGGCAGGACGTACGCGCCGACCGCACCGACCGGCACCACCCACTGGCCCTCGGCGTCCGGGAGTACCACCGCCGCCACGCGGCACCGCTGCGCCCGGTCTACGAGGGCCTGGCCGACGGCCAGGAGCCGCACGCGGTCTTCCTGACCTGCGTCGACTCCCGGGTGGTGCCGAACCTGATCACCTCGAGCGGTCCGGGCGACCTGCTGACGGTGCGCACGATGGGCAACCTCGTGCCCGAGCCCGGCAGCCCGGACAGCTCGGTCGCGGCGCCGATGCTGTTCGGCGTGGACGACCTCGGCATCAACACCGTCGTCGTCTGCGGTCACTCACGTTGTGGGGCGATGACCTCGGCGCTGGCGAGCACCCGGGCCGGGACGGTGCCCGCCGGGCCGGTCGGCGACTGGCTGCGCCACGCCGCTCCGGCGATCCAGGAGTGGCAGGCCGGGCACCCGGTCGGCGCCGCGGCCGCCGCGGCCGGCCGGAGCGAGATCGACCAGGTGTCCCAGGTCAACGTCGCGGTGATGATCGACCGTCTCGGGGAGATCCTGGAAGGCCGGGACGTACGTCTCGTGGGCCTGTTCCTGGACATCTCCGACGGCACGATGCAGATCCTGCGTGGCGACAGCTTCACGACGCTGACCGACTCGGAGACCGACGAGCTCGCCCACCTCATGGAGGCCCGCCCGCCGGAGCCTGCCTAGAGCCTCAGAGCAGGCGGCGGTCGTTGGCCCAGCGGGTGAGCTCGTGACGGCTCGACAGCTGCAGCTTGCGCAGCACGTTGGACATGTGGGTCTCGACCGTCTTGATCGAGATGAACAGCTCGCCGGCGACCTCCTTGTAAGAGTAGCCGCGCGCGATGAGGCGCATCACCTCGCGCTCTCGTTCGGTCAGGCGGTCGAGATCCTCGTCGATGTCGGCGATGGCGATGGTGCCGGCGAAGGCGTCGAGCACGAAGCCGGCCAGGCGCGGGGAGAAGACCGCGTCTCCCCCGGAGACCCGCTGGATCGCGGCGACCAGCTCGGCGCCGGTGATGGTCTTGGTGACGTAGCCGCGGGCACCCCCACGGATGGTGCCGATGACGTCCTCGGCCGCGTCGGAGACCGACAGGGCGAGGTAGCGCGGCGAGCCGTCGACGGCGGGCGCCTTGCGCATCACCTCGACACCGCCGCCACCGGGAAGATGTACGTCGAGCAGCACCACGTCGGGCTTGCCCTCGGCGATCGCCTTGACCGCCGTGTCGACGTCCTCGGCCTCGCCGACGATCCGGATCACCGGCGACCGGCTCAGCTCGGCGCGTACGCCCGTGCGGAACATCGCGTGGTCGTCGACGATGACGACCTTGACCTCACTCATGTCCGTTCTCCTTCATACCCGGCCTCCTTCGTGCGAGGCTGCTTCAGCCGCACCTCGGTGCCTTCACCTGGTGACGATCTCACCACAGCCGACCCGCCGTGGCGCGACATCCGGTCGATGATGCTGTCGCGTACGCCGTGCCGGTCGGCGGAGACCTCGTCCAGGACGAAGCCTTCGCCCCGGTCGCGGACGAAGACCTCGTAGGCCTCGTCGGTCGCTTCGGCGTAGACGTCGACGCGGCCGGTGCCGGCGTGCTTGGCGGCGTTGGTGACGGCCTCGCGGGTGGCGGCGACGATCGGGCGCACGGTCTCGTCGAAGGGACCGTCGCCGACGACCACCACGTCGACGGTCACGCCGTGGGCGTCCTCGACCTCGGCGGAGGCCGCCTTCAGCGCGGCCGCGAACGTCTCGTCGGCCTCGGCGGGGGTGGAGAAGAGCCATTCGCGCAGGTCGCGTTCCTGGGCGCGGGCCAGCTTCTGCACCATCGCGGGATCGCCGGAGTTGCGCTGGATCAGGGCCAAGGTCTGGAGGACCGAGTCGTGCAGGTGCGCGGCCATGTCGGCGCGCTCCTGGCTCCGGATCCGCTCCTCGCGCTCGCTGCCCAGGTCGCTGGCGAGCTGGCGCACCCACGGCCCGGCGACGAGGAATCCCGCGGCGAGCACGATCAGCCCGGCGATGACCAGCGCAGTGGCGTTGCCGAGGTCGAGCTGGCCACCGGCGAGGATCACCGCGAAGAGCATCAGCCCGACGCCGACCCCGACCCGGACGTACGCCCGCCAGCCGCCTTTGCCGAAGACCATCCGCACCAGGTCGAGGCGCCCGGTGCCGTCGATCCAGCGCTCTCGCTGGGCAGCGTCCGCCTGGCGCCACAGCAGTGCGACGCCGGCGACACCGAGCATCGCCGGCCAGATCAGCGCACCGGCACCGAGCAGCGTGTCGAAGAGCACCACGGCACCGAACCCGAGCGCGAGCAACGCGATCGCCGGGCCCTTGTCGACGCCTCCCGGGCGTGAGGAGGGCCGGCGGCCGCCGCGAGTGGCGCTCTCGCCACCCGGCGTGGACTGCTCCAGGTGGGGCGCGGCGGGGATGAAGATCCACAGGGCGGCGTAGAGCAGCACGCCGAAGCCGCTGAAGACCGCGGTCACCACGAAGAACGCGCGCACGGCCAGGACCGGCAGGCCGAGGTGCTCGGCCAGGCCGGCAGCCACGCCGCCGATCACCGAGGCGTCGGTGTCGCGGTAGGCGCGGCGTACCCCCGGTGGCGGTGGCGGGGGCGGTGGCGGGGCCGGCAGCTCCGTCGGCGCATGGGTTGTCGTCATGATGACAACCATCGTCACACCAACCGCGGGCGCATGCCATGAGGATTCACCCTGATCCTTGCTCATCGAGAACTCAGGGCCGTCCCTGATGGTCTGCGGGGTGCGAAGGAGTCAGAGTAGGGGTGTGACGATCCCGCCCGAGGCACCCCTGCCTCCTACCCCGGAGCCGCCTCCGCCTGTCTCCGAGAAGCGCACCCGCCCCAGTGGCGAGCAGCTGCGCAACCTCAGTGGCCTGCGGCGTACGACCCATGCCTCTCCGGAGGGACGGCACATCGCCGGCGTCGCGGGTGGGATCGCACGCCACTTCGACGTCGACCCCCTGCTGGTGCGGGTGATGCTGGTGGTCGCGGTGTTCTTCGGCGGCGCCGGCGGGATCGTGTACGTCGCGGCCTGGGTGCTGGTGCCCGAGGACGGCGCCGAGGACGGGATGATCCCCGTCGGGCCACCTGCCCGCAATCTCCTGCTCTGGATCGCCGGCGGGATCGCGGCGATCTCGCTGCTCGGGGACGCGTTCGGCGACACCAGCATCCCCTGGTTCTGGCTCGCGGTGCTCGGGGTCGTCGCGCTCTGGTACGCCAACCGCGGCAAGTGGGGCCGCAAGCGCGGCGGACCTCCCCCGACCCCTGCCGCGTCGCCGGCAACCACGAGCATGGACGTTCCCGCAGCTCAGACACATTCTCTTCCGGCGCCGTGGCCACCCGGATCCTACGATCCCACCACGTCCCTCGCCCGGACCGGCCGCCGGCGTCCGCCGCTGCTGTTCGGTCGCGCCATCGCGGTCGCCGCGCTGGTCGTGGGGATCCTCGGGCTCGTCGACGTCGCCGACTGGGCGCCGATCCCGACCAGCGCCTACCCGGCGGCGCTGCTGGCCGTCTTCGGTGGCTTCCTCGTGCTCGGCGCGTTCTGGGGCCGGGCGGGCGGACTGATGTTCCTCGGCCTGATGGCTCTGGTCGCGCTGCCGCTCACGATGATCGACCCGTCGGACTTCGATACCGGCAGCAGCGTCGAGGCCCACCCTCGGACCGTCGCCGCGCTGGAGAGCTCCTACGTGGTCGACGCCGGCGAGATCGTCCTGGACATGAGCGCCATCGACCCGAAGACGCTCGAGGGCCGCGACCTGGACATCACCAGCACGCTCGGGGAGATCACCGTGATCGTCCCCGACGACGCCACCGTCTCGGTCGAGGCCACCATGGGTGCCCTGGGCGAGGCGAAGGTCTTCGACGAGACCCGCAGCGACGTCGGCGGCTTCGTCCTGACCCGTACGCACGTCGCCGGTGAGGAAGGCAGCGAGCCCGGCCTCGCAAAGGACGCCGACCTTCGGCTGACGGCGACGGCGGAGCTCGGCGCGATCAACGTCTACGAGGAGAGCGACCCCCGAGCCGTACGCTTCGTCGACACTCCCGAGAGGAGCATCCGGTGAGCTACGACTACGCTCCCCCGCCACGCTTCGAGGACCAGGCGTCCGCGGAGAAGCCGACCGGTCGCCACCCGGTCAACATCGGCCACCTGGTGATGGGCCTCGCCTTCCTCGTCTTCGTCGTCGTCTGGGCCCTGATCGTCAGCGGCACCGTCGTCATCCATGACATCGAGGACCTCCGCTGGCTCCTCCCGCTCCCCTGGATCGTCGGCGGCGGGGTCGGTCTGCTCGCCGCGCTCCTCAGGAAGAGCTGACCCCGACGCGTCACGGCGCGGCGACGTCGAGCGACTTCTCCTTGAACTTGCCGGCGATCATCGACCGGAACGCACCCCTGGTGACCTTGTTGCCGCCGATCAGCGACATCGTGTTGCGCATCATCAGGTCGCGCCTGGTCTGGGGCACGAACATGGCCAGTCCGTCGGTACGTCCCGAGCGCTGCTGCACCTCGATGAACGGCCGCAGGCGCTGCTCCCACTCCCGCAGCGCCCGCGCGGTGTTGCCGGGGTTGCGGGCGAGCGTCGTGCCGAGCAGGTCGGCACCCGCGATGCCGGTCGAGGCGCCCATCCCGGAGTAGAGCGTCAGGCACCAGGCCGCGTCGCCGACCAGGACGACGCGGTCGGTGTGCCAGGTCGGCATCACGACCTGGTGGACCGAGTCGAACAGGCTGTCCTCGGCGGCCTCGAACTGGTCGAAGAGGTTCTCCAGGATCGGTCCCGCCTGCTCGGGGCCGAAGGCGTCGCGGAGCCGGTCGATCGGCGCGCCCTGGAACTGGGCGCTCTCGTCGGCGGTGCGGTAGGAGAACATCACGGTCGGCGTGTGGTCAGCGAAGCCGAACACCCACACCGAGCGGCCCTCCTCGGCGAGGATGAGGCCGTCGGAGGGCCCGAAGCCCGGCACCTGCTCCTCGAGGAGAGCCACGCCGATGATGTGGTTCAGCGGCCGCATCAGCTCCTCGTCAGGGCCGAAGACCAGGCGGCGTACGGTCGAGCGGAGGCCGTCGGCGCCCACGACGAGGTCGAAGCGTTCGGTGCTCTCGTGGCCGTCGGTGGTCCGCAGGGTCACGTCGACCCCGTCGGCATGCTCGTCGATCGCGGCGGGGCTGGTGCCGTACCGGATCTCGGTGGTCCCGGCGGCCTGGTCGTAGAGCGCCGCCTCGATGTCGCCGCGCAGGATGAGACGTGGGTCGCCGGGCAGGTCGGCATAGCCCATGCCCGGCCGGCGCTTCGTGCCGGACCGGTCGACGTCGTACGTCATCCCGTCCCGGTCCGTACGGTTCCCGATCGCGTCGAGCACACCCATGCGCTGCGCGGTCGCGCGGCCGGTCTCGAACAGTCCGACGAAGTAGCCGGCCGACCGGCGTTCCGGGGCACGTTCCACGATCACCGGCTCCCAGCCGATCTCGCGCAGCCGCATCGCGGTCGCCAGCCCCGCGATGCCCATCCCGACGATCAACGCACGTGGCGTGGCCATGGTCATCTCTCCTCCCAAGCGGAGACACTTTCTCCGGTTAAATTCGAGCGTAGCACTAACCGGAGATGAGTCCTCCATTTTGTTAGGATGGAGTCATGAGTATGTCCCCGACCCAGCGCACTCGGCCCCTGCGCGCCGACGCCGAGCGCAACCGCCAGCGGCTCATCGCCGCGGCCCAGGAGCTCTTCGCGTCCCGAGGCATCGACGTCACGCTCGACGACGTCGCCCGTCATGCCGGTGTCGGCGTCGGCACCGTCTACCGCCGCTTCGCCAACCGCGAAGAGCTCATCGAGGCCGTGCTCATGGGGGCCGTACGACGCCTTGCCGAGCATGCCGAGGTGGCGCTGACCAACCCCGACCCATGGCAAGGCTTCGAGGAGTTCTTCGTCGCCTCCGCGCGCGACTTCGCCGAGAACCGCGGGCTCCGCGAGCTCGTCCTCGAGCGCGACCGCGGCACCGCCGACGCTTTCGTGGATGCCCGGAACGGATTCCAGCCTGCCACCACCGCCCTCATCAGTCGCGCCCAGGAGGCAGGTGAGCTCCGGGACGATCTCTCGCCCGTCGACTTCCCGCTGATCCAGCTGATGCTCGGGGCGGTCACTCATCACACCCGGGACGTGGCGCCTGAGCTGTGGCGGCGCTACGTCACGCTCGTGCTCGACGGGCTGCGGACTCGGCGGGATGCGCCTTCTGCCTTTGGGGCTCCGGCTATCACGGAGGAGCAGTTTGATCGGGCGCTTAATTAGGGCTCTTCGCCTGGACTGGTTTTCGTGGCTGGGGTGGGCCGCCGACC
>NZ_JBHVGB010000197.1:0-11055 GCF_042801335.1 Nocardioides sp. NPDC057577
GTCCCGTCCGCGCTCGAGGGGACCGTGTTGGTCTCGACACGCTCGCTGGCGCTCGCGGCTCGACCAGCGTGACGGCTCGACCAGCGGTGTCAGCCGAAGGGCAGCGGCTCGGGAGCCAGGGAGACCGACTGGGCCCGGGCCGCGGTCAGTCGACGGCGGTGGTGCTGGCGGCAGAGGACCTCGTAGGAGACCGCGCTGGGCGCTGTGCCGGAATCACCGTCGGTGTCGCCGACGACGACCTGGTCACCCTCGGTGACCATGACCCCGTCCTCGACGCGGGCGTTGTGGGTGGCCCGCTTGCCGCACCAGCACAGCGCCTCGACCTGCAGCACCTCGGTCTTGTCGGCGAGCTCGACCAGACGAGCGGCGCCGGGAAAGAGCCGGGTGCGGAAGTCGGTGAGGATGCCGAAGCAGAAGACGTCGATCTGCAGCTCGTCGGTGATCTTGGCCAGCGCCTCGATCTGCTCGGGCGTGTAGAACTGCGCCTCGTCACAGATGAGGTAGTCGATCCGGGCGCCGTGGGTCAGCGCGTCGACGGCGTGGCGCCAGAAGTCGAAGTCGTCGGTGACCTCGATCGCGTCGTGGGTCAGACCCAGCCGCGAGGTGACCACTGCCTCCCCGGAGCGGTCGTGGACGGTGAAGATCAGCCCCACCCTGCCGCGAGCGGCGTGGTTGTGGTTGGTCTGCAGCGCGAGGGTCGACTTCCCCGCGTCCATCGTCCCGGTCCAGAAGGTCAGCTCAGCCACTCGCGGAAGCCTAGTGGGCTGCGGCGCGGCCCGTGGCAGGACCCTCATGGCCGGGCTTGTTCCGTCGATAGTGGCGCGCGACCCGGGCCCGGTTGCCGCAGCCCTCGGAGCACCACTCACGACGTGGGTGGTCGCGGACGAAGTAGAGGACGCAGCCGGGGCCGCCGCACGCCTTCAGCTCGTGGGGCGCGTCCTGGGCCAGCACCTCGGATCCTTCCAGCGCGACCAGGTTCAGCTCCCGCTGCAGACCGGAGCCGTCGGTGAGCCACTGGCGCGCGTAGCCGCCCTGCGGGCCATGGCGCAGGGCCGGCGCGCAGTGGGACGTGAACTCGTTGAGCACCGAGAGCGCCGCTTCGCTGCTGAGCCCCTCCGAGACGCTGTGCGGCCGCCCGTCGCCGGTCACCTCGGCGGCCAACCGGCGCAGCGCGTCCCGCAGCGCCCGGGCCCGGCCCAGATCGTGCTCGTCCAGCTCCTGGTGGCGGCCGAGCCCAGCCTCCTCGGCCCAGGCCCGCAGGTGCGCCGCGCTCTCCAGGGAGTCGTGCAGAGCCGTCCGGTCGGCCCAGATCGTGTTCATCAGGCGTACGGCTCGGGGCTGGGTCGGATACAGCACCGGCACCTGCAGCTCCACGGTGTCTCCTCCGTCGTCGGTCTAATGGCCAGTCTAGGTCTCAGTCGTTACCCCGCCGCGCGAGGCGAGCTGGGCCTCGAGCTCGCTGATCCGCTCGGTCAGCTCCGTGACGGTGTTCCGGGCAACCGCCAACGGCACCAGCTGCGGGATGTGCTGCTTGCAGTTCCAGTCGAAGGCCTCGACGTCGATCAGGATCCCCCGCTCGACCCGTGCCGGATGGCCGACGGGAGCCAACGAGCCGACCAGGTCGGGGTCGTCCTCGGGCTCGACGACCCGGGCGCGACCGAATATCTTCATCCTGGCCTGCAGCTGGTAGTCGATCAGGAACAGCGAGACCCGATCGTCGTGGTCGAGGTTCCCGCGGGTGATGTACTGCCGGTTGCCCCGGAAGTCGGCGAACCCCAGCGTGGTCTCGTCGATCACCTTCAAGAACCCGGGCGGCCCACCACGGTGCTGGACGTAGGGCCATCCCGTCTCGCTGACCGTGCCCAGGAAGAAGCTGTCCCGCGAGGTGATGAACGCGGCCTCTCCCCGGCCGATGCGGTCCGGCACGCTCTCGTCCTCGATCACGCGTGCGTACGCGGCGGCGCTCCCGTGGACCGCCTGGTGCTCCGCCACCAGCGGCGTGAACGCGACCTCCCCGTAGTGGCCGGTCATCGCCGGCCCTCGACCCTGTGCTCACCCATGGCCACGCTCTCCCTCCGGACACAGCAAGTGTCTCTAATGGTTACATAGGTTGTAACCATTAGAAGCGAGGTTCATTCCCCGCTAGGAGACCAGCAGCGGAATGAGCATCTCGTCCGGGGTCAGCGATCCGTGCAACCCGACCAGAGTCGTCTCGTACTGGAACAGGCTGGTCGAGACGACCGCGTGCTCGCTGTGGGAGGCGACGATGACGTCGCCGAGCCGCGGCAGCACCGATGGGGTGACCGGCCCGAACCAGCCGCGGCGGATCGCGGTCTCCCGGGTCATCACCTCGGCCTTCTCGCCCAGAGTCGCCGACCAGGTCGCGACCACGTCCTCGACCGCGCCGCGCGAGCAGTAGAGATGCCGGAAGCGGGCCTCGCCGCCGACCAGGGCGACCCCGTCGCGCAGCTCGGGGAAGTCGTCGATGTCGGTGCGGGAGGTGGCGGGCGAGTCGACCATGCCGTGGTCGGCGAGCACCAGCAGCCGTACGGACGGATCCAGGGCGTCACGCAGCTGCTCGGCCTCGGCGTCGATCATCGAGAGCTGCTGCAGCCAGGGTGAGGAGGCGACACCGTACTTGTGGCCGGTCCAGTCCAGGTCACCGTCGTAGAGGTAGGTCAGCGACCCGGGCACCCGCGAGAGCGCGACCGCCGAGGCGATCCGCTCCCCGACCCGGTCCGCGCCGACGAACTCCGCGCCCCGGTGGGCGGCAATGGTCAGCCCCGAGCCGCCGAAGGCCCGCTTGTTGATGACGGTGACCGGCACCCCGGCCTCGCCCATCCGCTGGAAGACGGTCTGGTTGGGCTGCCACTCGACCGGGTCGACGTCCTTGCGCCACTGCAGCGCGTTGAGCAGGTGATCTGTGCCGGGGATCCGGGAGGTGTAGCCGACCAGTCCGTGCCCGCCGGGCGTCAGCCCGGTGCCGAACGAGGTCAGGCTGGTCGCCGTCGTCGACGGCACACCGGCCGTACCCGCCTCCTGGTCCTCGCTCAGCGAGGCCAGGAACGGCGCCGCATGTCGATAGCGCCGCAGCAGGTTGGTGCCCATCCCGTCGACCAGGAAGACGACGTACGCCGCCGCCGAGGGCAGCTCGAGACCAGATCGCCCGTTGCCCAGCGGGATGTCCATGGCAGCCGCGACCGCCGGCAGGACATCACCCAGCGAGCGCTCCCCGTAGGCGGGGGCGAGAAACCCGGTCACCGATCCCTACCGGCGGTGGGTGCGAGCCGAGAGCGATTCCGCGAAGGAGAGCAGGCGGGCGACCGAGTCGTGACCGTCTGCGGCGGCCGAGACGCGCAGCGAGAAGTCGTCGGGGGTGAGCACCCCGGTGTAGCCGTGGTCGGCGTCGCAGTTGGGGTCGGAGCAGCCCGCGGGCTCGAGGTCGACGCGGTTGACGCCGCCCCAGCCGATGGTCATGACCACCTCGGCCGGCTTGCTCGAACCCTTGGTCGGGTTGGTGATCATCCGGGTCACGACCACGGAGTTGACCGAGTCGATGCGTACGGCCTCGGTCGAGGTCGAGGTGTAGGGCTCGGGCAGCAGGTCGTCGCCGGCGTGCTCGTCGGTGTGGGCCAGGATCAGCCGCGTCGGGGTCAGCACCAGCACGGAGAGGTGGCGGCGCACCTCGTCACGGTCGAACGTCGGCTCGTGGTGCAGGAAGAAGGAGGACACCTTCTCCCCCGCCACGGCGGAGGCGACGCAGTCGGCCACCACCTCGGGGTAGTAGCCGGTGCGGTCGATCTCGGCGCGCAGGTCGTCGGCGCGGTCGAGATCCTCGGTGCGGGTGCTCATGACGCCCATACTTCCACGGTCCGCCACAGGCCGCCTAGCCGCGGACAGGTCGTCCCCCGGGATCACCACGGTTCACGCCGAGAAGGTGCGTCGGTAGGCGGTCGGCGTCAGACCGGTGTGGCCGGCGATACGGTCGCGGAGGTTGGCGGCCGTCCCGAGGCCGGACCGATGGGCGATCTGCTCCACGGGCAGGTCGGTCTGCTCGAGGAGCCGGCGGGCGTGCTCGACACGGACGGCGGTCAGCCATTGGTTCGGGGTGCACCCCAGCTCCCTGCGGAACCGGCGGTGCAGGGTCGCCGGGCTCATCGCGGCCCGGGAGGCGATGTCGGCGACCGTGATCGGTTCGGTCGCCCGCTGCTCGGCCCAGAAGAGCGCCGCGGCGAACGGGCTCTCCACCTCCTTGGGGAGCGGACGTTCGATGAACTGACGCTGACCGCCGGGACGGTGCCCCGGGAACACGAGCCGGCGTGCGACCGCCGCCCCGATCTCGGCGCCGTGGTCGCGACGCACCACATGGAGCGCGAGGTCGAGGGCGGCAGCGCTGCCGGCCGAGGTGAGGATGTCGCCGTCGTCGACGAACAGGACGTCGTCCTCGACGTCGACCTGGGGATACCGCGCTCGGAACTCCTCGGCCCACTGCCAGTGCACCGTGACGCGCCGCCCGTCCAGGACGCCTGCTTCGGCGAGGGTGAACGCGCCGCTGCACATCCCGATCATCCGGGCCCCGCGGTCATGGGCACGCGCGATCGCGTCGAGCACGTCGGGATGGTGGGGCGTGGCCGTGTCCGGACGGTTGGGAACGATCACCGTGTCCGCCTGTTCCAAGGCTGACAGACCGGCGATCTCCGTCATCGCGAAGAAGCTCTGCCGCATCGACACCTTCGGCTCCCGAGCACACATCCGGAAGTCGTAGAGCAGTCCGCCGACCTCGGGCCGGTCGATCCCGAGGACCTCGGTCAGGCACGCCAGCTCGAACGGGTTCGACCCGTCGTCGACCAGAGCGACCACCGAGCGCAGATGCGAGGAATCTTTCGTCACGCGTCATTTCTCGCACTGTTGGCGCAGATGCGCAAGGTCCAGGATCGAGTCATGACGAGCACGAGCACCAACATCGACACCGTCCTGAACACCTTCGAAGAACGCTGGAGCCCTCGGATCCTCACCCGGGTCAACGACTACGACGTCCGCCTGGCCAAGGTCGAGGGCAGGTACGTCTGGCACTCGCACCCGGACACCGACGAGCTGTTCGTCGTCCTCGAGGGCAGTCTCGACATCCACCTGCGGGAGTCCGGGGCGGAGACGACGGTGCACCTCGAGCGCCACGACGTCTTCGTCGTTCCCCGCGGCGTCGAGCACTGCCCGGAGTCGACCGGCGGCGCGAGCATCATGATGCTCGAACCGGCTGGAACCCTCAGCACCGGCGACTACGCGGGAGCGATCCCGGACCACATCACCTCGACGACCGGGATCGAGGTCTGAGCGGCTAGCCGGGAAGGGTGTCGCCGACCGCCGGGTTGAGGCGGCGCACGAACCAGTCCGAGCGCGGATCGGCGACCAGGTCGACCCTGGCGCCGGCGGTGAGGACGGCGGATCCCTCGAGCCCGACGAGGACCAGCGACAGGTCGAGCGAGGAGATCTGCGGCAGGTCGTTCTGCAGCTGGGCGACCCTGAGCACGAGCCGCTCGATCTCGTCGACGTCGACCATGTCGCCGCCGCGGTAGCCGAAGAGCATCGGCGCGGCCTTGATCTCGCGCACCATCGAGGCGGCGTCGCGCTCGGACAGCGGTGGGATCCGGTAGGCCTTGTCGGCCACCAGCTCGGTGATCGGGCCGGCGATGCCGAAGGAGACCACGGGGCCGAACAGCGGGTCCTCCATCGAACGGATCCCGACCGGGACCCCCGGAGGCGCGGTGCGCTGCACGGTGAACCCACCGGTCTCGGGCGGGATCCGGCTGGTGATCAGCTCCCAGGCCTCGGTCATCTCGTCGACGTCGTCGATGTTGCGTACGACATGTGCCTGGTCGGGGCGCTCCCGGACGCTCTCGACGGTCGCCTTGAGGACGACACCCCAGCCGAGGTCCTCCGCGGCGGCGATCGCCTCCTCGAGGGTGCCGACGCTATGGGTGTTCCACAGCTTGATGCCGTAGGCGGCCAGCACCATGCCCAGGTCCTCGCGGCTCAGGTCGCCCCCGGCCGGGCGCGCGGCGAGCACATCGGTCACGATCTTGCGCGCCGTGCGCGGGTCGCACTCGTCGGTGCTGAGCCACGGGGTCTCGCCGTCGGCGGAGCGCAGCCACACGGCGTACTCCACCACCTTGGCCAGAGCGCGTACGGCCGACTCCACCGAGGAGTAGGACGGCACCGAGCCGCGACCGGCGGTCGAGCCGGCGACGTCGGGGACGCGGAGCAGCTCGGGGACACCCTCGGCACCCAGGAAGCTGGTGACCAGCGGCTTGTCGGACTGCTCCCCCACCGCGGCGAGCACGTTGGCGATCTCCTCGCCGGAGACGTTGAGCGGCGGGATGTAGACCGAGATCACCGCGTCGACCTCAGGGTCGTCGATGGCCGCGTCGAGCGCATCCTCGAAGTCCTCGGCGCTCGGCTCGGTGGGAAGCGGGACCTGCTTGTTGACCTGCAGGCCCGCCGAGACGGCGGCGTCGGCGGCCAGCAGACCCAGGGCGTCGGAGTTGCCGACGATGGCCACCCGCCGGCCGCGCGGAAGCGGCTGGTGGGCGAGGAGCTGGGCGACGTCGAACATCTCGTCGAGAGTGTCGACCTGGATGATCCCGGCCTGGCGGAACATCGCGTCGACGGCCGCCGGCGGGGCGCTGATCTTGCGGACCGCGTGACCCATCGGCACACCCTGGGTGGTGCGGCCCGAACGGACCGCGACGATCGGCTTGCGCAGCGAGACGCGGCGGGCGATGCGGGAGAACTTCCGCGGGTTACCGATCGACTCGAGATACATCATCACGACCTCGGTCGAGACGTCCTCCTCCCAGTACTGCAGGAGGTCGTTGCCGGAGACGTCGGCGCGGTTTCCGGCGCTGACGAAGGTCGACAGGCCCAGGCCCCGGTTGTTGACCTTCTCCAGGATCGCGGAGCCGAGCGCACCGGACTGGCAGAAGAAGCCCGCACGGCCGCGCGGCGGCATCGTCGGGGCGAGGCTGGCGTTGATCTTGACCTGCGGGTCGGTGTTGATGACGCCGAGCGCGTTGGGCCCGATCAGCCGCAGGCCGTAGGAGCGGGACAGGTTCACCAGGCGCCGCTGCCGCTGCCGACCCTCCTCACCCGTCTCGGCGAAGCCGCTGGAGATGACCACGAGCCCGTGCACGCCCTTGGCGGCACAGTCGAGCACGACGTCCTGGACCGCGTCGGCGGGCACCGCGACGATCGCCACGTCGACGTCGTCGGGGATGTCCTGGACGCTCTTGTAGGCCGGCATGCCGCTGACCGCGGTGGAGCTGGGGTTGACCATGTAGACCCGGCCGGTGAAGTCGCCGATCACCAGGTTGCGCACCAGCGCCTGGCCGATGGTCTCCTGTCTCCGGCTGGCGCCGATGACCGCGACCGAGCGCGGGTTGAAGAAGCGGTGGATCGAGGCGGACTCGGCCTCGTGCTCGCGCAGGGCGAGGCGGCCGACCGCGGTGTCGGTGACGTCGATCCCGAACTGCAGCGAGATGACTCCGTCCTCGTAGACGCTGGCGACCTTGTAGCCGGCGTCTCGGAAGGTCTGGATCATCCGCGCGTTGTCGGGAAGCACGTCGGCGGTGAACTTGGTGACCCCACGCTCACGCCCGGCCTGGGCGAGGTGCTCGAGCAGGATCTGCGCGATCCCCCGGCCCTGGTAGTCGTCCTCGACGAGGAAGGCGACCTCGGCCTCCCCGGGCTTGACCACGTCATAGCGCCCGACCGCGATCATCCGGCCTCTGAGCGTGAGGATGAACGCGACCCGGTCCTTGTGGTCGACCTCGGTGAAGCGCGCGACATCGCGTGCGGACAGGTGCGGCATCGGCGAGAAGAAGCGGTAGTACTTCGACTCGTCGCTGACCCGGTGGTCGTAGAAGTCGACCAGCAGGTCCTTGTCCGCCGACCGGATCGGCCGGATGTGTGCCGTCCGCCCGTCGCGCAGCAGCACGTCCGCCTCCCAGTGGGAGGGGTACGGCGGGGTCTGCTGCGCGGTCACGAGAGAAATCTAGCGGGAGACGCCAGCCTCTCGCGCGCAGCAGCCGCCGTCAATGACGTACGACGTTGGCGCGGTCACGCTCGTTGAGCACCCGCCAGCCGTCGTAGTCCCAGTTCCGCGCGAGCTTCTGGGCGTGCTTGGGGGCGTCGCCCTCATGGTTGCGGATGACGAGTTCGCGCACGGCGAACTCGACCGCCTCCTGGGGCGTGGTCGCGCCGGAGATCCGCTGGATCTCCGCGAGCAGCTCGTCATCGATCTCGATCTGGGTGACAGCCATCTTCAAGCACCTCCATGTGCGTTGAACCGGTGACTCCTGGACGGTTTGTTCTCTACAGCCAATGTACGCGGATGCGCGGCGTACGGAAGGCCGACCCGGCTCGGATCCGATCCCGAAATCGGCACAGTCGGCGAGCCCGGTGTGGCGTTCGCACAGGGATTCGAGACAATGCCCCTTATGGCACGCGGCAAGACCACCCAGGACGTACCCGACGATTTCGAGGAGCACATCCTCGACACCGACATCGGGGACGAGATGCGGTCCTCATTCCTGGAGTACTCCTACTCCGTCATCTACTCCCGGGCACTGCCCGACGCCCGCGACGGTCTCAAGCCCGTGCAACGCCGGATCCTCTACACGATGAACGACATGGGCGTACGTCCAGACCGCGGCCACGTGAAGTGTGCCCGCATCGTCGGTGAGGTGATGGGCAAGCTGCACCCGCACGGCGACGGTGCGATCTACGACGCCCTGGTCCGGATGGCGCAGCCGTGGGCGATGCGGCTGCCGATGATCGACGGGCACGGCAACTTCGGCTCCCCCGGCGGTGACGACCCGGCTGCCGCGATGCGATACACCGAGGCCCGGATGGGTCCGGCGGCGCAGGCGATGACCGACGACATCAAGGAAGACACGGTCGACTTCCGGCCGAACTACGACTCGCGGGAGATGGAGCCGAGCGTGCTCCCCGCGGCGATCCCCAACCTGCTGGTCAACGGCGCCACCGGCATCGCGGTCGGGATGGCCACGAACATGGCCCCGCACAACCTGGTCGAGGTCATCTCCGCCGCGCGTCACCTGATCAAGCACCCCGGTGCCGAGCTCGACACGCTGATGAAGTTCATCCCCGGCCCCGACCTCCCCACCGGCGGCACCATCGTCGGCCTCGACGGGATCCGGGATGCGTACGAGACCGGCCGCGGCTCCTTCAAGATCCGCGCCACCACGCGGATCGAGCCGTTCGGACGCCGCAAGGGCATCGTGATCACCGAGCTGCCGTTCAACATCGGCACCGAGAAGATCATCGAGCGCGTCAAGATCCTGGTGCAGTCCAAGAAGATCCAGGGCATCGCCGACCTCAAGGACCTCACCGACCGCGAGCACGGCACCCGCCTCGTCATCGAGGTCAAGAACGGGTTCGTGCCCGAGGCCGTCCTCGAGCAGCTCTACAAGATGACGCCGCTGGAGGACTCCTTCGGGATCAACAACGTCGCGCTCGTCGACGGGCAGCCGCGCACGCTCGGCCTCAAGGAGCTGCTCGAGGTCTTCCTGGGACACCGCTACGACGTCGTCCGCCGCCGTTCGCAGTTCCGCCGCGACCGGGCCGCCGACCGGCTCCACCTGGTCGACGGGCTGCTGATCGCGATCCTCGACATCGACGAGGTCATCCAGCTGATCCGATCCTCCGACAACGCCGGCGAGGCGCGCGAGCGCCTGATGTCGGTCTTCGACCTGTCGCAGCCGCAGTCGGAGTACATCCTCGACATGGCGCTGCGCCGGCTGACGAAGTTCTCCAAGATCGAGCTGGAGAAGGAGCGCGACGACCTGCGCTCGACGATCGAATACCTCGACTCGATCCTCGGCGACGACGAGATGCTGCGGAAGGTCGTCTCCGACGAGCTGGCCGAGGTGTCCAAGACGTTCGGCAACCCACGGCGCACCGTGCTGCTCGCCTCCGCCGGCACCCCGGCGCTCGAGGCGATGAGCCTCGAGGTCGCCGACGACCCGTGCTTCGCGCTGCTCTCCTCGACCGGTCTGCTGGCCCGCTCCTCGGACGCCGAGCCGTTCACCTCCGGCTCGGCACGCGCCAACCACGACGTGATCGCCTCGGTGGTCCCGGCGACCGTCCGCGGCCAGATCGGTGTGCTCACCTCCCACGGCCGTCTCGTACGCCTCGGGGTGCTCGACCTGCCGGCGCTGCCGCCGACCCACGGCGACCCGAACCTGTCCGGCGGCCTACCGCTGTCCGCACTGCTCGCGCTGGAGTCCGACGAGCGTGCGCTGGCGCTCACGACGCTCGCCACCGACGGTCCCGGCATCGCGCTCGGCACCAGGCTCGGCGTCGTCAAGCGGGTCAATCCCGAGGTGCTGCTCAACAAGGACGAGTGGGAGGTCATCAAGCTCGCCGACGGCGACGAGGTGGTCGGCGCGGCCCAGCTGCGCACCGGCACCGAGTCGCTGGTCTTCGTCACCTCCGACGCCCAGCTCCTGCACTTCCCCGCGGATGTCGTCCGCCCCCAGGGCCGAAGCGCCGGCGGGATGGCCGGCGTCCGGATGGCCCACGGGTCCAAGGTCGTCTTCTTCGGCGTCGTCTCCCCCGACGCTCCCGAAGGGGCCGCGGTCGTGACCGTGGCCGGGTCGTCGAGCGCTCTGCCCGGGACCGAGACCGGCTCGGTGAAGACCACGCCGTTCAGCGAGTACCCGGCCAAGGGCCGGGCCACCGGCGGCGTACGCGCGCACCGCTACCTCAAGGGAGAGGACTCGATCGTCTTCGCCTGGGTCGGCGCCGCTCCTGCGATGGCAGCCGCAGCGTCGGGAGCACCGATCGACCTCCCCGAGATCGACCCGCGCCGCGACGGCTCCGGGATCCCGCTCGAGCAGCCCATCGACGCCGTCGCCGGGCCGGTGGCCCACAGATAGCCCCCGCCAACCGCTCCGCTGGTCGAGCCGGATTCGTGAGGAACGAACGAATCCGTGTCGAGACCAACACGGTCGCCTTCGCGCTCGATGGGGACCGTGT
>NZ_JBHVGB010000198.1:0-10793 GCF_042801335.1 Nocardioides sp. NPDC057577
GAAGAACGGTCACGGGACAGATGGTCTCGACAAGCTCGACCACCGGACACCACCGTCCGCGACACACACCGCCGAACGCGGCCGGCGAAGCCGGCGCCCGCAGGGCGTCTCGATTCCGGGGCTCGTCGAGAAGACCCTCAAGACTGGGCCGGCGGCTCGCACCGGCCACGAAGAAACGGTCACGGAGCAGGTGGTCTCGACAAAGCTCGACCACAAGCACAACCGTCCAAAGAAACCGGTCGACCCGACGCAACCACACCAGAGAGTCACGCCGAGTCGACCCGACTAGGAGGCAACCTCCGCAGCTCCGAGATCGAGCCGATTCCCCGGACGGGGCAGCCCGTAGTGATCCCGGAGGGTGACCCCGGAGTACTCCGTACGGAAGAGCCCGCGCTCCTGCAGGATCGGCACGACGGACGACGCGAAGGCCTCGAGACCCGAAGGCAGCACGGCGGGCATGATGTTGAACCCGTCGGCGGCGCCGTTCTCGAAGTAGTGCTGGATGGTGTCGGCGACCTGGACGGCGGTGCCGGTGAAGGTCCGGTGCCCTCGCCCGCCGCCGAGGCGCCCGATCAGCTCGCGCACAGTCAGCCGGTCGCGCCGAGCCCAGTCGACGATGAGCGTGTAGCGGCTCTTGGCACCCTCGATCTCGTCCTCGGTCGCGATGTCGGCCGGCAGCTGCTCGTCGAGCAGGAGCCGCGAGGGATCCACCTGCAGGAGCTGGGCGAGCTGAGCCACCGCGTACTCCGGGGCGATCAGCCGGTCCAGCTCGGCCTCGAGCTCACGCGCCTCGGCCTCGGTGTCACCCAGGACCGGGACGATCCCGGGCAGCACCAGCACATGGTCGGGGTTGCGCCCGGCCGCGACCACCCTCCGCTTGATGTCGGCGTAGAACGCCTGGCTCTCCGCGAGCGTCGGCTGGGCGGTGAAGATCGCCTCGGCCCAGCGCGCCGCGAACTCCTTGCCGTCGTCCGAGGAGCCCGCCTGGACGAGCAGCGGATAGCCCTGCGGAGACCGTGCCAGGTTGAGCGGACCCTCCACCGAGAAGTGGGCCCCGACGTGGGAGATCGGCCGGATCCGGTCGCCGACCGCGTGCACGCCGGCGTCCTTGTCGGCCAAGATCGCGTCGTCGGTCCAGCTGTCCCACAGCTTCGTGGCGACGTCGAGGAACTCCGTGGCCCGTTCGTAGCGGGTCTTGTGCAGCGGCTGCCCCTCCAGCCCGAAGTTGCGTGCCGCCGCGTCCCCGGCGGTGGTGACGATGTTCCACCCCGCTCGCCCGCCGGAGATGTGGTCAACCGAGGCCAGCCGCCGAGCGAGGTTGAACGGCTCGTTGTACGACGTCGAGGCGGTCGCGATCAGGCCGATGTGCTGCGTCGAGACCGCCAGCGCGGTCAGCAGCACCGTGGGCTCGAGACGCCCCGACGGCCGCCGACCGGGCTCGCCGAACATGGCCGGCGAGTCGGCCAGGAACAGCGAGTCGAACTTGGCCTCCTCGGCCACCCGGGCCAGATGCTGGTGTGCCGCGAGCGAGAGGTTCGCGTGCGGGTCCGACCCGGGCAGCCGCCAGGACGCCTCGTGGTGACCGGTGTCGAGCAGGAACAGGTTGAGGTGGAGCTGGCGAGCGCTCATCAGGCCACCTCCTCCTCGACCGATTCCACCACGCCGAGCTCGGTCAGCAGCTGGGCCCGCAGCGAGGCGAACCGCGGGTCGCCGGGACTCCGCTTCGAGCCCAGGTCGATCCGGATGTCGGAGCCGACCACGCCGTCGACCAGCACGATCACCCGGTCGGCGAGCGTGATCGCCTCGTCGACGTCGTGGGTGACCAGCAGGATGGCGGGGTTGTGGGCGGCGTACAGCTTCTGGAGCAGCTTGTGCATTTTGATCCGGGTCAGTGCGTCCAGGGCGCCGAACGGCTCGTCGGCGAGGAGCAGCTGCGGGTCGCGAACCAGCGACCGCGCCAGCGCCGCGCGTTGCTGCTCACCACCGGAGAGCTCGTGCGGCCAGGCCCTGTCGCGGCCCTCGAGCCCGACCTCGGAGAGCGCCTCCAGACCGCGACCCCGGGCATCGGGACCCGAAAGCCCCAGGATCACGTTGTCCAGCACCCGCCGCCACGGCAGCAGCCGGGAGTCCTGGAAGACCACCGAGACCCGCTCGGGCACGTCCACGACACCCGAGCCCGCCACGGAGCGGTCGAGGCCGGCCAGGGCCCGTAGCAGCGTGGACTTCCCGGATCCCGAACGCCCGATCAGCGCCACGAACTCACCGGCCTCGATGGTGAGGTCGAGCCCGTTGAGCACCCCGCCGGCCTCGGAGAAGCTGCGGCGCAGCCCCTCGACACGTACGGCGGGTCCTGCGGATGCGGTCAGTGACTCTCCAGCGTGCGTCGCCATGCCAGTGCCTTTCTCTCGGTGAAGCGGACGATGCCGTCGGCGACCAGGCCCAGCAGGGCGTAGACGACCAGGCCGACGACGATGATCTCGGTCTGGCCGTAGCTGGACGCGAGGGTGATCATGTGGCCGATGCCGCTGGTCGCGTTGACCTGCTCGACGACGACGAGCGACAGCAGCGCGTTGAGCACCGCGAACCGCAGCCCGAGCAGGAAGCCCGGGGTCGCACCCGGCAGCACGACATGCCGCACGAACGCGCCGCGCCGCAGGCCGACGGTCTCGGCCAGCTCCGCGTAGCGGCTGTCGATGCCACGCAGCCCGTTGTGGGTGTGGATGTAGATCGGGATGAGTACGCCGAGGGCGATCGTGATCACCTTCATCGGCTCCCCGATCCCCAGCCACAGGATCAGCAGCGGCATCAGCGCCAGGCTCGGGATGGCCCGCTTGACCTGCACCGGACCGTCGATCAGCGCCTCACCGACCCGGCTGAGCCCGGAGACCAGCGCCAGCACCAGCCCGACGCCGACCCCGATCACCAGCCCGAGCGATGCCCGGTAGGCCGAGGTCGCGAGCGCCTCGGGGAGCCGTCCGTCGGCGATCAGCCGCTGCGCGGTCTCGACCACCACCCACGGCTCGGACAGCGTACGCGGATCCAGCACCCCCGTCGCCGAGGCGAGGAACCACAGACCCAGGAGCAGGACCGGCCCGATCCACAGCGTGCCGGAGACCCGCGGGCCGGGGCCGAGGCGACGGCGTACGACCCGCTTGTCGGTGGCCTTCTCCGAGACGACACCGACGATCGGCGCCTCGACTGCCGTGGTGGCCATCACTGACCGCCCTTCAACGCCTCGGCGATGACCTTCTCGTAGCGGCGGTCGTAGAGGTCGTTGACGTCGATGTCGGGCTGGTCCTGCTCCTTGACGAGGATGTCCGCGGTCTCCTGGTGACGCTCGATGAACTCGTCCCAGTTCTCCGGGATGATCCTCTGCCCCGACGACTCGAAGACCTTCTTGCCGTCCTCGAAGGTCAGCCCCTCGTGGTCGACGTAGTAGGCCTGGATCCACTCGTCCGGGTGCTCGTCGACCCACTTCTCCGACTTGACCCACAGCGCGAGGAAGTCCTTGAACGCAGCCGCCTTGGCGGCGTCCTCGAAGGTCTCCTCCGGCCCGTAGATCAGGGTCGCGTCGTCGCGGATGCCGGTCCGGATGGAGGTGGCGCCGTCACGGCCGTACTTGGCCAGGTAGGAGGTCAGCTGCGGTCCACCGAGCGGCGCGACGTCGACCTGGTTGGAGGCCAGCGCGTTGGAGAAGGTGTCGTCGACGCTCTGGATCTCGATCAGCTCGACGTCCTTCTGGGTCAGCCCCGCGGCCTCGAGCGTCTTGAGGACCAGCGCGCCCTGGGCCTGGCCGGGCGAGTAGGCGATCTTCTTGCCCTTGAGGTCGGCGAGCGTCTCGACCTTCGACTTCGGCGCGATCCCGAGCTCGTAGATCGGGTTGTCGAGCGGGTCCGGGTTCTCCGTGACCGCGACGATCTTGACCGGGGTGTCGGTCCAGGTCGCGAACAGCGGCGGGATGTCGGCGACGTAGCTCGCGTCGAGCGCGTCCGCCCGGAACGCCTCGATGCTCTTCGGACCACCGGAGATGTTGGCCCACTCGATCTCATAGCCCTTGACCTCGTCGATCAGGCCGGACGCCTTCAGCGCCACCTCGATCGGCGGGAGCCCGAGGCGCAGGACGGTCCCCTCCGGGACCTGGTCGGGGAGCGCCGCGTCAGCGGCGAGCTTGGAGGCACTGGACGCATCGGCGCCGCCGCAGGCCGTCAGCCCCAGGAGCAGGGTGGTGAGAACGGCGGCGATGGCGGTCAGGCGCGGTGGGGTGGGGCGGATCATGGCTCTCCTCTGGTTGGTCCGTCCAAACCAGAGTAAGTCAGTAGAGATTGGCTATAAAAGCGTTGCTCGGATCCTGAGACGTGCCTCCGGAGAACGAGACGCAGCCAGGATCAGAGGTAGACCGACTTCAGCTCCGTGTACTGAGCCAGGCCCTCCGCCCCGAACTCCCGCCCGATCCCGGAGGCCTTGAAGCCACCGAAGGGCGCCGCGAAGTCCATCGTGTAGGTGTTCACTCCGTACGTCCCGGCCCGCACCCGGCGGGCGACATCGAGCCCGGCCTCCTGATCGGCGGTCCACACCGTCCCAGCCAGCCCGTAGTCGGAGTCGTTGGCGATGCGTACGGCCTCCTCGACCGAGCCGTAGGGGATCACCGAGAGGACCGGGCCGAAGATCTCCTCCTGGGCGATCCGCATCCGGTTGTCGACGCCGGCGAAGACGGTCGGGCGTACGTACCAACCCGTCTCGAGACCGGCCGGACGACCGGTGCCGCCGGTGAGCAGGCGGGCACCCTCCTCCTGGCCGAGGGCGATATACCGCTCGACCCGCTCCTGCTGGCGACGGGCCACCATCGGCCCGAGCTCGCTCGCCGGGTCCGACGGGTCGCCGACCTTCATCGACGCGACCGTCGCCGCCAGCGCGTCGGCGATCTCGTCGTGGCGGCCGACGGGGACGAGCACGCGGGTCTGGGCGACGCAGGCCTGCCCGGAGTTCATCAGCGCGGTGAACTTGAGGCCCTCCAGCGTGGCGGCGAGGTCCGCGTCGTCGAGGACGATCGCGGCCGACTTGCCGCCGAGCTCGAGCGAGACCCGCTTGAGCCGTTCGCCGCACAGCGCGCCGATCCGCCGGCCGGCCGCGGTCGACCCGGTGAACGCGACCTTGTCGACGCCGGGGTGCGTGACCAGGTGCTCGCCGACCTCGCGCCCCGCGGCGACGATGCTGACCACGCCTTCGGGCACCCCGGCCTCGATCAGCATCTCGGCGAGGAGGTTGCCGTCGAGCGGAGTCTCCGGCGCCGGCTTGATCACGATCGTGCAGCCGGCCAGCAGCGCGGGGATGAGCTTGGACAGCACGGTGAACTGAGGGACGTTCCACGGCGCGATCGCGGCGACGACGCCGACAGGCTCATGGCGTACGACGACGTCCGAGCCGAGCACGCCGGCCCGCCGCGACTCCCACGGGAACTCGCGCGCGATGCCGAGGAAGGCCTCGATCTGCATCCACGGCGCAGGCGCCTGAGCAAGGTTGCTGAACGAGATCGTCGAGCCCATCTCGGCCGTGATCACCTCGGCCATCTCGCCGAGCCTGCCGGCATAGAGGCCCGAGAGCGCCTGGACGATCTCGATCCGCTCCTCCGGCGACATCCGAGGCCAAGGGCCCTCGTCGAAAGCCGTGCGCGCCGCGGCGACAGCGGCGTCGATGTCCTCCACCGAGCCCTCGGGGACCCGCGCCACCACCTCCTCGCTGTGCGGCGAGATCACCTCGATCGTCGCATCGGTCGCGGGCTTGGCCCAGGCGCCGCCGATGAAGAGTGCGTCGTGGTCGTAGGTCATGGTCTGCTCCTCAGATCCGGTCGAGCCAGTCGGTGAAGCCGGACGGGTCGTGACGGCCGAGGATCCCGTGCTCGAAGAGGCCCCAGCCCTCGACCCCATCGGCCCCGGGACCGTGCGCGACCGCGCGGCCGACATGGTCGATCACCCCGAACGGCACCCGGCCGGCGACCTCCGCCGAGGTCATGTCGTAGGTCAGCCGCTCGGTGAACCCGGCGCCCTTCCAGACCCCGTGAGCCCAGTCGGAGTCGCCGCCGTAGCCGCCGCCGACATGGATCGGCGCACCCAGCAGCGAGGAGACCTCGAGCACGAACTGCTTCCCGTCCGGGGTCGTGCACGTGATCGTCGCGCCCTCGGGGAGCCGCGTCCCGTCCCGGTAGTGGATCCGGACGTGCGGCCAGCCGAGCTGCTCGACCCGGCCATCGGCGAAGACCCGGGTGCAGTCGTTGAGCACTCGATGCCCGTCGGGGGTCTCCTGGATGATCAGGACGACGGCGAAGTCGTCGAACCTCAGCGGGACGTAGAGCCACCACATCCCCTCGAACTCCGGATCGGCGGGCTTGCCCGGCGGCACCCCCTCGCCGGACGGGCGGATCCCCCAGGACCGGTCCCGGGTGCCGACCCAGCGATCGTGGTCGACGGCGATCCGCTCGCCGTCGACCTCGATCACCCCCTCCCAGGTCCCGACCTGCGCGAACCGCTGCGCGTCGAGCACGGTGGCAGCCCCCTGACGCATCACGTGCGGCTGCTCCTGGACCACCTCGAACGACCCCTCCCAGCGCAGATCCAGCGCGATCCCGTGGGTCTCCTCCATCACCAGCCGAAGCTTCCGCAGCGGCTCCGTGACCTCGATCCGGTACGCCCCGACCCGCTGCTCCATCCGGTCACCGCCCCGCGGGTCTGCGCCGTCGCCCAGGTGCACGGCGGTCTGCTCGTCGCCACGGCGGAGCAGGACGTACGCGTCCTTGGTGCCGAGGTTGGGATAGAACCCCATCCCGGTGATCAGGAAGAGGTCGCCGGTGCGGTCGTGGGCGTTGAGGTAGCAGCGGTCGTAGAAGTTGCGGTCGCTGCTCCCCGCCCAGGCCACCGGTCGCGGAAGCTGGTGGATCGGGTACTCGTCGAGCGGGCCGACGCCGACATACTCCCCGTGCGACCCGAGCCCGCTCATGCGCCGACCTCGGCCAGCATCGCCTCGAACATCGCCCGGTGATAGAGCGACGACTCCGGGTCCTCGGGCGCCTCGATCTCACCGAAGTGGATCTGCCGGGCCGCGATGCGCAGGTAGATGATCCCCCACATCACCGCCGCGTGGACCTCGTGCCAGGTCAGGTCGCCGAGCTCGACACCGGTCGCCGCGGCGTACGCCTCCCGCACCTCGGATGCGGTGAGGAAGTCCGGCATCCCCGGCAGCTCCAGCATGGTGGCCAGGTCCTCGAAGATGCGGTGGGCGAAGATCATCCAGGTCACGTCCATCTCGCGCGGCCCGAGGCTGACCATCTCCCAGTCGAGGACCGCCACCGGCGCGAAGTCGCGGTAGATGATGTTGCCGATCCGCGCGTCACCCCAGCACAGGACCGGCTCGCCGCCATCTTCGGAGAGATCAGTGTCGGGGAGGTTGGCCTCGAGCCAGGCCAGACCGCGCTCGACCAGCGGCGAGCGACCGCCCCACTCCTCGGCGGTGGAGGCGAAGGCGTACCAGGCTCGGGTCTTGGCCAGGTTGCGGGCGATCAGCGTCTCGCCGGAATGACCAGCAAGGCCCGGATCGAGGAACCCGAACCGCGACGCGGCGTCGGGGATCGAGTGGAGCCCGGCGAGCACCTCGACCGAGCGCTGCTGGAGCGCCACCCGGTCCGAGGGCGAGGCGTCGAAGAGCCAGCTGTCGCCGAAGTTGTAGGGCATGACGTCGGGCGGGACGACCCCGTCGACCCGCTCCATCAGGAAGAACGGGGTCCCCAGGACCGAGCCGCTCATCTCGGCGAGGCCGACCTCCGGCACCGGGACGGGCGACAGCGAGCCGGCCAGGCGCATCGCGTCGTACTGCGCCTGCAGGTCATAGGTCGCGAAGACCGGGACGTCCTCGGGGCGGGGCGCCACCCGGAGGACGTACGCCTTGGTCTGCCGCGACCCGTCGACGGTCGAGGTGACGTCGAGCAGGACGGTCTCGCTGGAGAGCCCGTTGGCGTCGATGCCGCCGAGGATGGCGACCTCGGGATCGGCGCCGGGCGGGAGCGCAGCGGTCAGCCACTGCTCGAGCCTGGCGCCGATCGCCGCGGGGTCGCGGCCCGACTTCTGGAAGGTCATCTCGGGCGGCGGGGGCGCCTGGGTCACGTGCTCCTCCTAGAGGCGTGTGAGTCAGATCACACGCCTCAGATTGGTGGAACACGTTCTAGTTTGTCAACAGTCAGAACAGGATCTTGGCCGGCGTCTCGGTCGGCGCCGCCTTCGTGACGAACGCCTTCCGCTTCGCGGCGAACCCGAAGCGGTCGTCGAAGATGTCGCGAGCCATCTCGGCCAGCTCGATGCTCTGGTAGTAGGACATCGGCATCGCGCCGGCGCGGCGTGCCTCGCGAGCCGCCAGCGCCGGGACGTACGCCTCGGGCTCGGCGATGCCCTGAGCGAGGTCGCGCAGCCAGCCGTCGAACTCAGCCGCGTCGCGCGGTCCGAGGTCGCTGACCATGCCGATCCGCGCGGCCTCGGCCGCCGAGATCGGCAGCTTCGCACCGAGCAGCTCGTCGGCCTTCTCGGCGCCGACCCGGCTCGGCAGGCCCCAGGTGTGCAGCTCGGAGCCGAAGATGCCCATGTCGTAGTAGGGGTTCAGCACGACACCGGCGCGCGCGACCGTGATGTCGGCGCAGAGGCCGGCCATCACGCCGCCGGCACCGGCATTGGCGGTGAACGCGGCGATGGTCAGCTGCTCGGCCTCGGCGAGCGCCACGCAGAGCTCGTCGATGGCCCGGATGTTGTCCCAGGCCTCGGCCGCCGGGTCCTGGGCCGCCTCGATGACGCCGAGGTGGATGCCGTTGGAGAAGGCGTGCTCGGTGCCGCGTACGACCAGGACCGTGGTGTCCTCGACGAGCGCCTTGCGGACCGCATCGGTCATCCGGCGGCACTGCTGGGTGTGCATCGCACCGCTGTAGGAGCGGAGGGTCAGGTAGCCGACGTCGCCCTCGCGCTCGTAGGTCGTCTCGGCCAGCTCGTCCGGCATCCTCCGGTAGGGCGCGTGCCGGGTGTCGAGCACCCAGGCGGCCGGGAGCTTGGGGCCGCGCTTCTTCTCGAGCGCGGCGGCGTAGCCGACCCACAGGGTGCCGTCGCCGGTGGCGATCGCGACCGCGTCGGTGTCGACCCCGACCACGGTGCCGGGCTGCACGTCGCCATGGCTCTCAGGGGTCGTGGCGGCGTCGAAGAGACAGTACGTCTTTCCCTCGATGGTCGCCGGCGCACCCGGGGCGCCGTCGGCTGCCGCGATCCGCCGGGCGATCTCCGTGGCCGACGCGGACCAGTCGATCTCGAAGGCCTTCCGGCGCAGCAGCGGCAGCTCGCCGGTGCCCTCGACCTCGGCGGCCCACTCCTCGGCGGGCCTGGGAGTCTCCCCCGCCTCGACCATCCGGAGCACCTCCGCGACGCAGTCCATCGCCGCGTCGGCCACCGGGCCGTTGTAGAGCGCGCTCTTCGCGATCGGCACCTCGGACATCGCGAACGTCTCGGTCGCCCAGACCGGACCGGCGTCCATCTCCTCGACGGCGGACAGGGCCGTGACGCCCCAGCGCTCACGCCCGTCGAGCGTGGCGTGGTCGAGCGAGGACGGGCCCCGGTCGCCCACCGGTCCCGGGTGGATCACGACGGTCGGGTAGCGACCCCAGACCGCCTCCGGCACCCGGTGCTTGAGGAACGGGCACAGGATCAGCTCGGGCTCGATCGCCTCGACGGCCGCCACCAGCGACGAGTCGTCATGGACGGGCGCCAGCACGACGCCGACGTCGTGGCCACCCTCGGTGAGATCGCACCAGACCCGCTGGGTCAGGCCGTTGAACGCGGAGACGAGCAGCAGAATGCGCATGTGGGGGAAGTGTCCTTACTCGTAGGCAGCCCGAACAGACTCTTATCCCCCGAGGGGTATTTATCCCCCGAGGGGTGTCACTGTATCGGGCGCCCGCGACGGGCCGCACGCCGGTGTCCAGGAAAGGGACGGAAGACCTGGTGGTATCCGGGCCGCTCGCCCCGCTCCACGTGCCGGGCACCACGCCGTCGTCTTGTCGCCGCCTGCAAAGATGGTCGTGTCACAAGGGGGGACGATGACCACAGTCGACGACAACCCGCTCAACGGGTTGGTCGATCTCGTCGAGGCGAGCGCCGACGACATGACCCGTGAGACGGCGCGCGAGCTGGACCAGTTCCGGATGCGCTACAAGTTCGCGATGGACGAGGTCTCGACCAAGATCGCGATCCTGCGCGAGGAGTTCGAGCACACCCACGACCACAGCCCGATCGAGCACGTACGCACCCGGCTCAAGTCGGCCGACAGCCTGCTCGCCAAGGCGCGCAAGATCGGCTGCCCGCCCACCCTGACGGCGCTCGAGCAGCAGATCCGCGACATCGCCGGGATCCGGGTGGTCTGCCCGTTCGTCTCCGACGTCTACTGGATCATGGAGATGCTGGGCGGCCAGTCCGACGTCGACGTGGTCGAGGTCGAGGACTACATCGCCGACCCGAAGGCCAACGGCTACCGCAGCCTCCACCTGATCATCAAGGTGCCGGTCTACCTCTCCGACCGGGTGGTGGACGTGCCGGTCGAGCTGCAGATCCGCACGATCGCGATGGACTTCTGGGCCAGCGTCGAGCACTCGATCTACTACAAGTACGACGGCACCGTCCCCAGCACCCTGCGCGATGAGCTCGGCGCCGCGGCCCGCACCGCGGCCGACCTCGACGCCACCATGGCCCGGCTCCGCAGCGAGGTGCACGGCCCGGTTC
>NZ_JBHVGB010000199.1:0-10772 GCF_042801335.1 Nocardioides sp. NPDC057577
GGTCTGGGTTGCTCCCCGCCTCGAAGACTGAGGATGGCTCAGTTGCCGCCGTCCAGCTTCTCCGCCTCGTTCTTGGCGGTCTCGACGCCCTGGTCGATCTGGTCGCTGAACTTGCCACCGGTCTTCTCGTCGGCGAACTCGCCGGCCTTGTCCAGGCCCTCGCCGACCTTGTCGGCGCCGACCTTGTCGACGCCCTGCCCGATGAGATCCTTTGCCTTGTCCAAGAAGCTCATGCTTCCCCCTTTGGATCGGTGGCTCCCCGTATGAGCCAACTTGCGGCCAGACTAACTGCATGGAGTACGACAGCAACAGGGGGACACGCGACCCGGATGGGCCGCATGGACTACGTGACTTGGGATCTTTTCCCCTATCTGCCACCCCGATCGTGGCCGTCGTCGGAGCCACCGCGGCAGGGAAGACGTCGCTCTCCCTCGACCTCGCCGAGACACTCGGCGGCGACATCATCAACACCGACGCGATGCAGGTCTACCGCGGCATGGACATCGGGACGGCGAAGCTGCCGGTCGCGGAGCGGCGCGGGATCCCGCACCACCTCCTCGACCTCCTCGACATCGCCGAACCGGCCTCCGTCGCCGACTTCCAGGCGCTGGCGCGCGAGGAGATCGCGACGCTTCGCAAGGCCGGGAAGACCCCCGTGCTGGTCGGCGGCAGCGCTCTCTACACGCGAGCGATCCTGGACCGGTTCGAGTTCCCCGGGACCTCGAACGAGGTGCGGGAGCGTCTGGAGAAGGAGCTCGAAACCGCAGGTGAGAAGGCACTTCACGACCGTCTGCGAGAGCTGGACCCGGTCGCGGCCGAGCGGATCGAGATCGACAACGGCCGCCGGGTCGTACGCGCTCTGGAGGTCATCGAGCTGACCGGCGAGCCGTTCAGCGCACGACTGCCGGAGCAGGTCTACCACGACCCGGCCTCCATCCAGATCGGCGTCGACATCTCCCGGGAGGCACTGGACGTACGCATCCGGCAGCGCGTCTCGGAGATGTTCGACTCCGGCTTCGTCGAGGAGGTGGCCCGGCTCCTGGAGGCCGGTCTGGGGCGGTCGCGGACTGCGTCGAAGGCCATCGGCTACCAGGAGGTCGCCGTCTACCTTGCGGGGGAGACGACGCTGGAGGACGCCATGGAGCGGACGGCGATCAAGACCCGTCAGTTCGCCCGGCGGCAGGATGCCTGGTTCCGCAAGGATCCGCGGGTCGTCTGGGTCTCGTACGACGATCCGTCCCGCCTCGAGAAGGCAGTCGCAGCGGTGCGGGCGGTGGCGGTGTGAGCGGGGTGAGCGGGGTGAGCGGGGTGAGCGGGAACGAGCGTGACCGGCTGCGGGAGCTCCTGGACGCGGTGCTCGACGGTGCCGACGACGGGGAGCCGCGCACGCTGGCGCAGATGGCCGGCGACGCCTACACCTCGCCCTATCACTTCAACCGGCTGCTCTCCCGGGGTGCGGGCGAGCCGCCGGTCGCGATGCGACGCCGGGTGATGCTGGAGCGGGCCGCCTGGCAGCTGCAGCACGGTGGCACGGTGACCGATGCGGCCTGGGCTGCCGGGTACGAGTCCGTGGAGGGGTTCTCGCGGGCCTATGCGAAGGCCTTCGGGCACCCGCCGAGCACCGCCGCGGTCAGCCACTGGCTGCCGGCCCCGAACGGGATCCACTTCCATCCGCCGGAGTCGCTGTGGGTCGACTCCCAGGAGCGGGTGCTCTCGCCGCTGACCGAGCAGCTCGTCATGCACGACCTCGACGACACCAGAGCCCTGCTCGACCTCGCCAAGTCCCTGCCCGCGGAGGTGCTCACCCAGGTGCGGCTGGCCGGCCACGAGGTGCTGGAGTGGGACGGCCCGGAGGAGTCGCTCGCACAGGTCCTGGAGGCGACGGTGTGGGCCAAGGAGTGCTGGGTGGCCTCCGTCGAGGGACTCTCCATGCCGGTCCGGAGCCGCACCGACTCGGTCGTCGCGCTGGTCGAGCGGCACGAGGCCGTGGCCGCGCGGTGGTTGGCGGTCGTGCGTGACATCGAGCGCCGCGGCGCCTGGGAGGACCGGCTCATCGACGCCCTGTGCGAGCCGCCGGAGAGCTTCCAGATCGGGTCGGTGGTCGCCCACGTCCTGACGTACGCAGCCCATCGGCGTCTGCTGGTCCGGATGATGCTCCGGATGGCCGGTGTCGAGGTCGACCGGGGCGACCCGATCGAGTGGCTGCGGGCCCGCCGGGGCGAGGTACCGACGGCCTGAGCGACCGCGAAATGGATTCGGCCGCCCGCGGGCACGCCTCGTACCCTGAGCCCCGTGACCCCTACCTGGACTGAGATCAGCACGCTCGAGGAGCTCGTCGACCTGGTCGGCGTCCCGAACGAGCGGGCGGCGACCAAGGGGCGCCCGGCGCTCCTCGACATCGACAGGCAGTGGCTCGCCGCGACGCCGTTCTGCGTGCTCGCGACCTCGGACACCGCCGGCAACTGCGACGCCTCGCCCAAGGGGGACCCGGCCGGGTCACTGGTGCACGTCATCGACGACAGGACGATCGCGATCGCGGAGCGGCCGGGCAACAAGCGGGTCGACGGCTATCGCAACGTGATCGCCAACCCCCACGTCGGGCTCAACTTCCTGATCCCGGGCCGCGGCGACACGCTGCGGATCAACGGCCGTGCCCGACTGGTCTCGGACGCACCGTTCTTCGACGAGATGGTCGTGAAGGGCAAGCGGCCGATCCTCGCCCTGGTCGTCGACATCGACGACATCTTCTTCCACTGCGCGAAGGCGTTCCTGCGCTCGGGTCTGTGGGACCCGGAGACGTGGGACCCCGACCACCTCCCCAAGCGCGCGGTCATCGCCAAGCAGGTCGAGAACGACCCGCGTACGCTTGCGGAGATGGAGGACTACTACCGCACCGACACCTACTCGAAGTCCCTCTACTGATGTCCTACGCATACGTGCTGGGACACGGCACGGAGAACGACTTCGTGCTGCTGCCGGACCTCGACGGCTCGGTGCACGGCGCCCTCTCGGACGAGGAGATGGCCGACCGGGTGCGGGCGCTGTGCGACCGCCGGGCCGGCATCGGCGGCGATGGCATCCTGCGAGTGATCCGGACCGCCGCCTACACCGGTGACGACCGCCCGGTCAGCGACGCGGAGTGGTTCATGGACTACCGCAATGCCGACGGCACCGTGGCCGAGATGTGCGGCAACGGCACCCGGGTCTTCGCGGAGTATCTGCGCTCCGCCGGTCTCGCCGGCGACGAGGTCACCTTCGCGACGCGGGCCGGTGACAAGACCCTGCGCGCGGACGGGGACGTCTGGACCGCCGACCTGGGCTCGCCGAAGCTGCTCGGGTCGACCCAGGTCACCGTCGCCCACCACTTCTGGTCGGCCTGCAACGTCGACATGGGCAACCCGCACGCGGCCGCCGAGGTCGAGTCGATCGACCCGCACGGCCCCGTCGGTGACCTCTACGACTCCCCGGTCTTCGACGAGGCGGTCTATCCGCACGGGGTCAACGTGGAGTTCTTCGCACGCGTCGCCGATCGCCACGTCGCGATGCGGGTCTTCGAGCGAGGCGCCGGCGAGACCCGCTCCTGCGGCACCGGAGCGTGCGCGGTGATGGTCGCGGCCGCCGAGGCCGACGGTCTCGCGATCGCTCGCGAGTCCGACGTGACGTACCGCGTGGATGTGCCGGGTGGCACCCTCCACGTCACCTGGACGACCGACGACCGCGTCCTGCTCACCGGACCGGCGATCCTGGTCGCCGAGGGCGTCACGTCGCTCTGAACGCGAGACGGTTAACGGGTATTCACCCTCGTGAGGGTGGTCACGTCTAGGGTGCTGCCCATGGAGTTGACTGATAGCACAGCGATCGTTACCGGAGCGGCCAGCGGGATCGGGGCGGCGACCGCCCGGGCGCTGGCGGCCAAGGGCGCGACGGTGATCGTCGCGGACATGCAGAAGGACAAGGGCGAGGCCCTGGCGGAGGAGATCAAGGGGCTGTTCGTGCCCGTTGATGTGACCGACACCGACCAGATCACCAACGCCGTGGAGAGGGCCGTGGAGATCGCGCCGCTGAAGGCGGTGGTCAACTCGGCCGGGATCGGCTGGGCCCAGCGGACGATCGGACGCGACGGTCAGATCGGCTCGGCGCACGACCTGGATGCGTACAAGAAGGTCATCGCGATCAACCTGATCGGCACCTTCGACATGTGCCGCCAGGCGGCGACCTACATCAGCCGCAACGAGCCGGACGCCAACGGCCAGCGCGGCGCGATCGTCAACCTGGCCAGCGTGGCGGCCTTCGACGGCCAGATCGGGCAGGTGTCCTACTCCTCGTCCAAGGGCGGCGTCGTCGGACTCACCCTCCCGCTCGCGCGCGACCTCGCCGCGGTCGGCATCCGCGTCAACACCGTCGCCCCGGGGCTGATCGACACCCCGATCTACGGCGAGGGCCCGGACTCGGAGGCGTTCAAGGCCAAGCTCGGCGAGAGCGTGCTGTTCCCGCACCGGCTCGGTGAGCCGGCGGAGCTGGCCAGCATGGTCGTGGAGTGTCTGACCAACGACTACATGAACGGCGAGACGATCCGCGTCGACGGCGGCATCCGGATGCCACCGAAGTAACAGGACGCAAGTAGTACCCCGACGGCTGGCGCACCGCTAATGTGTGCGCCAGCCGCGGACCGTTTCAGACCGTTCCGCGGACGTCGGAGCAAGGGGAGTTCGCATGTCCGATAAGGCGGACACCGGTACGTCGAAGGCGCTCGCGATCATCGAGCCCGACCCCACGGGGCCGGCGGGTCCGAGGAAGCCCCCGCGCGAGCCACGACTGACGCGGGAGACGATCGGGGTGATCGCCGGCGCGGCCGGCGTGCTGGCCGTATGCCTGATCGCGACCGCGCTGGTCGCCAGCGGCGAGTCGGCCTCGAGCGGTGACCGGACCTGCCTCGGACCGCAGATGACGGTCGCGGTGGCTCCCGAGGTGGCGACCGTCGTGGGCAACATTCTCGAGGACGCCGGCTGTGGCCAGTTCGAGGTGGAGGCGGCCAAGACCGACAAGGTCCTCCAGCCGCTGGCGCTCGACGGCGATCTCCCCGACGTATGGATCCCTGACTCCTCGCTCTGGCTGGACCGGATCGACCCGGCCGTCGAGCCGGTGACGCTGCGGGCCTCGATGGCCTCATCGCCGGTCGTGCTCGTCTCCGGTGACGGCCTGGCCCGCACCTCCTTCGCCGAGGCCTTCGCCGAGGACGACCTGCTGATGGGTGACCCCCAGCGGATGATGAGCGCGCTCGGCACGGCCGTCGCGAGCCGGGGCAAGCCCCAGAGCGAGGCCAAGCTGGCGCCGTACGCAGAGCGGATCGCCTCCGGCGAGGAGGGCGCCGGGCCGACGGACTCGGGGCGCCTGGCGGAGCTGCAGACGGTCATGAGCGGGGTGACCGCGACCAGTGAGCAGCAGTGGTCGACCTACGCGCCGTCGCTCAAGGCCACTGCGCCGAAGGAGGGCACGGTGGTCCTCGACTACCCGGTCCTGATCACCGCGGACCCCTCGCGCCGCAACTCGATCGCCGCCTCGATCACCAGCTTCGCCCGGGTGCTCGACAGCGGCGCCGCCGACACCGCGCTGACCCAGGCCGGGTTCCGCACCAGCGGCGCCGGCAAGCCGGCCCCCAACGTGGGCGCGTACACCCTGGTCGACCCGGCCACGGTGGCGAAGACGGCCTCGGAGTGGAACGCCAGACTTCGGCCGACCCGGGCGATCGCGGTCATGGACGTCTCGGGCTCGATGGCCTGGCCGTCCGCTCCCGACAGCGCCACCACCCGACTCCAGCTCACCCAGGAGGCGGCGTCGGAGGCCGTGAGTCTCCTTCCCGGTGGCGCCGCGATCGGGCTCTGGGCCTTCTCCGAGAAGACCGAGGGCACGCTGGGCGCCGACCACAAGGTGCTCGTTCCCACCCGTCAGCTGGCGACGAAGGACCAGCGTGCGCAGCTGACCGCGGAGATCGCCGGTCTCACCGCACGCACCGGTGGCGGCACCTCCCTGCACGACACGGCGCTGGCGGCCTACCAGGCCGCGGTCGCCGCCTACGACCCGCTGGCCTCCAACGACGTGCTCCTCTTCACCGACGGCACCAACGACGATCCCGACTCCATCGACGTGGCAGAGCTCGTACGCCAGCTGGAGGCTGCCTCCGACCCGCGGCGGCCGGTCCGTGTCCTCGGGATCGGGATCACCGCCGACGCCGACCTCGGCACGCTGCAGGCGATCGCCGATGCGACCGGCGGGGCTGCGTACGTCGCCGAGCGGCCCGAGGATGTCGGACAGGTCCTTCGAGAGGCGCTCGAGCAGCGCTGAGACCGGCCCCGGATCGAGCCCGCGGATAAGCATTGTCCCCCGGGTGGAGCGGCGCCGTATCCTTGTTGGTATATGACGAACAACGCACACGAATTCTCACTCGCTGACGAGCTCGAGGCCACCGAGGACTGGGACGCGCTCGACGACAGCTTCGAGTCCGGCTACGCCGACGAGGATCCCGAGGACACCGACCCCACCGTCGGTGCGATGGAGCTCGCCGAGCGCCACGCGCTCAAGCGCGTCGCCAGCCTGCGCACCGAGCTCGAGGACATCACCGAGGTCGAATACCGCCAGCTTCGCCTGGAGCGAGTGGTGCTCGTGGGCGTGTGGGCCGGCGGCACCCAGACCGACGCCGAGAACTCCCTGGCCGAGCTCGCGCTCCTCGCCGAGACGGCCGGCTCAGAGGTGCTCGAGGCGATCTACCAGCGTCGCCAGGCGCCGGACCCCGCGACGTACATCGGACGCGGCAAGGTCGAGGCGCTCAAGGAGATCGTCGCCGCGACCGGCGCCGACACCGTGATCGCCGACGGCGAGCTGGCGCCGAGCCAGCTCAGGAACCTCGAGGACCGCACCGGGGTCAAGGTCGTCGACCGGACCGCGCTGATCCTCGACATCTTCGCCCAGCACGCCAAGTCCCGCGAGGGCCAGGCGCAGGTGGAGCTCGCCCAGCTCAGCTACATGAAGCAGCGGCTTCGTGGTTGGGGTGGCAACCTGTCCCGCCAGGCCGGTGGCCGGGTCGCCGGTGGTGCCGGTATCGGTGGCCGTGGTCCCGGTGAGACCAAGATCGAGACCGACCGTCGCCGGATCAACACCAAGATCGCCAAGCTCAACCGTGAGCTGAAGGCGATGAAGGGCACCCGCGACACCAAGCGCGCCGACCGCAAGCGTCACCAGGTCCCGGCGGTCGCGATCGCCGGCTACACCAACGCCGGCAAGTCGTCGCTGCTCAACCGGCTGACCGGTGCCGGGGTGCTCGTCGAGGACGCCCTTTTCGCGACCCTGGATCCGACCACCCGGAAGACGACGACGGAGGACGGCCGCGTCTACACGATGTCCGACACCGTCGGTTTCGTGCGTCACCTGCCCCACCAGCTCGTCGAGGCGTTCCGCTCGACGCTGGAGGAGGTCGCCGACGCCGACCTGGTCGTGCACGTGGTCGACGGTTCCCACCCCGACCCCGAGGGTCAGCTGGCGGCGGTGCGCGAGGTCTTCGCCGAGATCGGTGCCAGCGAGGTGCCGGAGCTGGTCGTGATCAACAAGGCCGACATCTCCGACCCGCTGGTGATCGCCAGGCTGCTGCGCGCCGAGCCCCACTCGGTCGCGGTCTCTGCCAAGACCGGCGAGGGCATCGACGCGGCCATCAAGGCCGTCGAGACCGACCTGCCGCGGCCGGGCGTGGAGTTCTCCGCACTGCTTCCCTACGAGCGGGGTGACCTGGTCAACCGGATCCATCAGCACGGCGAGATCGACCACCTCGAGCACACTGCCGAAGGCACCGTCGTGAAGGGCCGCGCCAACGCGGACCTGGCCGGTGAGCTGGCTGCTTACTCTGCTTGATCTTGGACGCTGATCCGGCGTTGCGACATTGGCGATGCCGAGCTCGTCCCTCACACTTGGGACGATCAGTCGTCGGAGAGGGCAGGGATGCGCACAGAGGTACGCCACGCGGCGCGCGCCACGATCGTGGGCGCGCTGGCCGGTGCTGTCCTGGTGGCCATGCTCGCAGGCTGTGCCAGCAAGGACGAGGGCGTGCTCCCGGGACAGAAGGCCAGCCACGAGTCCGAGCTGACCCAGGACCTGTGCACTCGGCTGGCCGCCGAGTCGGTGACCCGCGCCTCCGTGGTGACCGGAGCCGGCGAGCGCGTCGTGGTGATCGGTGACTCCTGGGCCTCCGGCTTCGGGCTGGACGACCCAGGACTGTCCTGGCCGCGCTATCTCGACGGTGAGGTGCGCGTCTCCGGTTTCGGCGGCACCGGATACTCGCACGCGCTGATGGAGCGGTGCGGCCCGATCTCGTTCCCCGAGCGTGTCCCCGACGCGGTGGCGCAAGGGGCCGACCTGGTCGTGCTCGAGGGTGGGATCAACGACTCCAAGAGCGATCTCGACGACGTCGAGAAGGGCTTCCGGGCCACCCTGGACGAGCTGGAGGACCACGAGGTCATCGTGCTCAGCGCGCCCAAGGTGAACTCCCGTGCCAAGGCCATCAGGGCCGTCAACAAGATGATGCGGCGGGTCTCGGCGGAGTACGGGGTGACCTACATCAACGTCTTCGACCTCGAGCTGCCCATGCTCGAGGACAACACCCACCTGACGGTCGCGGGTCACATGCAGTTCGGGGAGATCGTCGCCCGCCGGATCGCGGAGAGCCGATCGGAGACTGTCCCCGCGCACGGCTAAGGTTGCCCGAGTGACCGCAACCGACATCGCCTCCCAGACGCCAGTACGTGAAGCCCTGGCGGATGCGGTCGCGACCCTCGGCGGAGCCACCCGCGAGGGTCAGGTGATGATGGCCGACGCGGTCGCGCAGGCCCTGGTCGACGAGGAGCACCTGCTGGTCGAGGCCGGCACCGGCACCGGGAAGTCGCTGGCCTACCTGGTCCCCTCCTTGCTCCACGACAGCCGGGTCGTGATCGCCACCGCGACCCTGGCGCTGCAGCACCAGCTCGTCGAGCGCGACCTGCCGCGCCTGGTCAAGGCGATCGGCACGCGCCCCGGCGTCGACGCGTCCTACGCCGTCCTCAAGGGCCGCTCCAACTACGCCTGCCTCCACCGGGTGCGCGAGGGAGCTCCCGACGACCAGGGCACCCTGGTCGACGTCCCGCTGGGTCCGATGGCCGAGAAGGTCCTCGAGCTGCGCAGCTGGGCCGAGAAGGAGGCGGAGAAGGGCGGCAGCGGCGAGCGTGACTCCGCGCCCCGCCACACCGACCGTGAGTGGCGCCAGGTCTCCGTCAACCACCGCGACTGCCTCGGCGCCGCCAAGTGCCCCTTCGGCGAGGAATGCTTCGTCGAGGTCGCTCGCGACAAGGCCCAGAAGAGCCACCTGATCGTCACCAACCACTCCCTGCTCGCGATCGACGCGATCGAGGGCGTGCCGATGATCCCGGAGTACGACGCCGTGGTGATCGACGAGGCCCACGAGCTCGTCGCCCGGGTGACCCAGGCGGCGACCGACGAGCTGACCGCGGCGGAGGTGGAGCGGGCCGCCCGGCGGGCCCAGAAGCACATCGAGGGCTCCGAGGCCGACGACCTGGCCGACGCCTCCGACGCGTTGCGGGCCGCGATCAACGAGAGCTCACCAGGGCGGTTCGTGACCCTCCCGGAGGTCATCTCCGACGCGCTCGTGCTGGTGCGCGACGCCGCCCGGTCCGCGATCTCGGCGCTCCCGAAGCCGAAGGACTCCGACAGTGCCGACCCCGGCTTCCAGCAGGCCAAGGGCGGCCTGCAGGAGGTCTTCACGACCGCCGAGCGGATGGCCGCCGCCTCCGAGCACGACGTGATCTGGCTCAACGAGGGCGGCGACAGGATCCCGCCCCGACTCTGCGTGGCTCCGCTCCAGGTCTGGGCGCAGATGCGCGAGAAGCTGCTCACCGAGAAGACCGTCGTCTTCGCCTCGGCGACCCTCAAGCTCGGTGGCGACTTCGGCCCCGTGGCCGGATCTCTCGGGCTCAAGGCGGAGGAGCGCACGGAGGTGGGCGCCGGGGCGCAGCGTACCGATGACGTGCTGCCGTGGATCGGGCTCGATGTCGGCAGCCCGTTCGACTACGGCAAGCAGGGGATCCTCTACGTCGCCCGACACCTGCCTCCTCCCGGGCGCGACGGGATGGGTGCCAAGACCCTCGACGAGATCGTCGACCTGGTCGACGCCGCCGACGGGCGTACGCTCGGGCTCTTCTCGTCCCGGCGTGCCGCCGAGGCCGCCGCCGAGGTCGTGCGCCAGAAGCTGCCTCATCTGACCACGCTGGCCCAGGGCGACGCCCAGCTGCCCGAGCTCGCCGCGCAGTTCGTCGCCGACCCGCACACGGTGCTCTTCGGCACGCTGTCGCTGTGGCAGGGCCTCGACGTCCCCGGCGACACCTGCCAGCTCGTGATCATCGACAGGATCCCGTTCCCGCGGCCCGACGACCCGCTGATGTCGGCCCGGCAGCAGGCGGCCGACAAGGCCGGCGGCAACGGGTTCATGCAGGTCGCCGCCACCCATGCGGCCCTGTTGCTCGCGCAGGGTGCCGGCCGGTTGATCCGCACCACCACCGACCGTGGTGTCGTGGCCGTGCTCGATGCCCGCCTGGCCACCGCCCGTTACGGCGGATTCCTCAAGGCCAGCCTGCCGCCGATGTGGGCCACGACCGATCCCGACGTCGTACGCAAGGCACTCAAGCGTCTCTCGGAGCTGGCCTCGGCCTGATCTTCGCCGAGTCGGCTCGTTCTGACCG
>NZ_JBHVGB010000200.1:0-10556 GCF_042801335.1 Nocardioides sp. NPDC057577
GACGGGCGCGGAGCACAAGGACCGGCTCGGTGAGATCGCCGCGCGCGCCGGCGCCGGCGACCCCGGCATCGGCATGAGTCGCGGATCCAAGGCCGCCGTCGAGGCGGCCGAGACGGCCGTCTCCGCCGCCGGCGGCGTCCGCTCCGTGCTCGTGGCAGCGGGGTCCGCGTTCGGCGACCGCGCCGGCGGCACGAGCGGGATCCTGTGGGGCCTGCTGCTGGACACCGTCGGCGAGGGCCTCGGCAACCAGGAGCCGGTCACCCTCGACGGGCTCGCCAGGGCCGTACGGGCGGGGGCGACCCGGGTGCAGACGTTCGGTCACGCCGAGCTCGGCGACAAGACGATGCTCGATGCCCTCTGCCCCTTCGCCGACACGCTCGAGCAGGGCGCCGAGGCCGCGCTCCCCCTGGCCGAGGCCTGGCGCGTCGCCGCGGAGACCTGCACCAAGGCCGCCGAGGCGACCGCGCCGATGGTGCCGAAGGTCGGCCGCGCCCGACCCCTCGCCGAACGCAGCGTCGGCACCCCCGACCCCGGTGCCGTCTCGCTCGCCCTGATCGTCACCGCGATCGGGGAACAGCTCGACCAGACCTGCCAGCCCCTTCCCGAGGAGTCCTCATGACCGAGCCGACACGGACCACGAACCCCGAGCCGCGAGCGCTGCGGATCGCGGTGGGCTGCGACGACGCCGGTGTCTCCTACCGCGACATCCTGAAGGCGGACCTGGAGGCCGATCCGCGGGTCTCCGTGGTGGTCGACGTCGGCGTCACGACCGACGAGCACACCGCCTACCCCCACGTCGCAGCCTCCGCGGCACAGCTGGTCGCCAACGGCAGCGTCGACCGGGCGCTGCTCGTGTGCGGCACCGGCCTCGGTGTCGCGATCAGCGCCAACAAGGTGCCGGGCGTACGCGCCGTCACGGCACACGACAGCTTCTCCGTCGAACGAGCGGTGCTCAGCAACAATGCCCAGGTGCTCTGCATGGGCCAGCGCGTCGTCGGGATCGAGCTCGCCCGCCGTCTCGCCAAGGAATGGCTGGGCTACGAGTTCGACCCCGAGTCGGCCTCGGCGGCCAAGGTCGCGGCCATCGGCGAGTACGAGCAGGGTGCCACGGAGCAGGAACAACCCTCGAGCTGCTGAGTGCCCGACGGCCACTAGGATCGACCGATCACGCCGTCGAGGCTGTCGGACACCGCGGTCCGGCGCGACTGGGAGGGTTTCATGGCTGCCTTGGTCGTGGGGGTCGATGTCGGCACCGGAAGCAGCAAGGGCGTGCTGACCACCGCCGACGGCGTGGTGATCGCCAAGACGATGCGGCACCACCAGATGTCGCTGCCACGGGCCGGACATGCGGAGATGGACGCCGAGACCATCTGGTGGGGCGAGGTGGCCTCGATCTGCCGCGAGCTCGCGCTGCACGCCCGCGGCCACACGATCGCCGGGCTCTGCGTCAGCGGCATCGGCCCCTGCGTACTGGTCACCGACGACGACCTGACCCCGCTCCGGCCGGGCATCCTGTACGGCATCGACAGCCGGGCGTCGGCCGAGATCGCGGAGCTCACCGAGCGGTTCGGCGCGGACGCCATCCTCGACCGGGCCGGCAGTGCGCTCAGCTCCCAGGCGGTCGGTCCCAAGCTGCTCTGGCTTCGCCGTCACGAGCCCGAGGTGTGGGCGCGGACCCGGCGCTGGTTCGGTTCGAGCTCCTATGTCGTGGCCCGGCTCACCGGCGAGTACGTCATGGACCACCACACCGCCAGCCAGTGCGCCCCGCTCTACGACATCGCGGCCGAGGACTGGGCCTCCGACTGGGCCGGGGAGATCCTCGGCGACCTCCGGATGCCCCGGCTCGCCTGGTCCGGTGACGTGGTCGGCGCGCTGCACGCCGAAGCCTCCGCGGCGACGGGCCTGCCTGTCGGCACGCCGGTCATGGCGGGGACGGTGGACGCCTGGGCCGAGGCCTTCAGCTGCGGTGTGCGGCAGCCGGGCGACCTGATGCTGATGTACGGCTCCACGATGTTCTTCATCCAGATCGGCCACGGTCTCGCGCCCTGCCCTCCGCTGTGGACCACGATGAGCGTCCAACCGGACGTGATGACGCTCGCGGGCGGGATGGCCACCTCCGGGAGCCTGCTGTCGTGGGTCCAGGAGCTCACCGGGAATCACGACATCGCCACCCTCGCCAAGGAGGCCGACCTCGTCCCGGCCGGCGCCGAGGGCCTCATCGTGCTGCCCTACTTCGCCGGCGAGCGCACCCCGATCTTCGATCCGCACGCACGAGGCGTCGTCGCCGGGCTGTCCCTGCGCCACGGCCGCGGACACCTCTACCGGGCCGTCTACGAGGGAATCGCCTACGGCGTACGCCAGATCCTGGAGCTCCTGGAGGATGCCGGTGGGCCGGCGTCCCGCGTGGTCGCGGTCGGTGGCGGGACCCGGAGCGGACCGTGGACCCAGATCGTCAGCGACGTCGCCGGGATCAGGCAGCTCGTGCCCGAGCAGACGATCGGAGCCTCCTACGGGGACGCCCTCTTGGCCGCCATCGGCTCAGGGCTGGTGCCCCCGGACACCGACTGGACCCGGATCGTCGGAGAGGTCGTCCCCGATCCGGAGAACCGGGCGGTCTACGACGAGCTCTACGGCGCCTTCGCCGAGCTGTATCCCGCCACCCGTGACCAGGTGCACCGACTCGCCCTCATGCAGGAAGCCCTGACTCAGGTCCGGACCTAGCCTTCGTGGTCAGGCTGTGGGCAGCCTCCAGGAGGAGGCGGCCGAGCTCGGCCTGGCGGGGCGGGGCGAGGCGGGCCTCGATGCCGGTGATGGTGAGCGCTCCGTAGGGCTGCCCGTGGGCGTCGAAGACGGCGGCACCCAGCCCCCAGCTGCCGACCACGATGAGGCCGGGGTTGACCGCGAAGCCGAGCTCACGGGTCGCGGCGACACGCTCGCGGAGGGCCGCCGCCGAGTGCTGCTCGCCGTAGGCGGCGACCAGATCGGTCCGGGCCAGGTAGGCCTCCCGCCGCGACTCCGGCAGGAAGGCAAGGATCGCCAGGCCGGCCGAGGCCACGCCGAGCGGGAACCGGATGCCCTCGTAGAGCACATGCGAGCGGATCGGGAAGCTGCCGTCCTCGCGCAGGACGCAGACCGTCTCCTCGCCGCGCCGGATCGAGAAGAAGGCGCTCTCCCCCGTCTCCCGGGCGATGTGCAGGACCGCGGCCCGGGCCGCCGGGGTGATGTCGTGGCGGGTGGTCGCGGCGGCGCCGAGCAGGAAGCACTCCGGGCCCAGGTGCCAGGCGGCGGTGTCGTTGTCGCGCTCGACCAGCCCCTCGTCCTGCAGCGCGCTGAGCAGCCGATGGGCGGTCGGGCGCGGGATGGCGGCGGTCGTCGCGAGCTGGGTGGTCGTCGCGCCCTCCGGCTCGCGCGCAGCGAGCAGCCGCAGCAGGGTTGCGCTGCGACGGATGACGCTGGGACCGGGTTCCATGGGACGTACGATAGGCGACGTCCGCTCAGTGGACGCATCTGCGGCAACGGGGTCGTTCTCCGAGAGATCGAGCGTGAAATCGCGCTCACCTATTGACCGAACACGCTGCCCATCCTTGACTGATCATCATGGACAAGGTCATCTCCTCAGCCGCCGAGGCGGTCGCGGACATCCCGAACGGAGCGACCCTCACGGTCGGCGGCTTCGGGTTGTGCGGCATCCCCTCGGTGCTCATCAATGCTCTGCTCGAGGCCGGCGTGACCGACCTCGAGGTGGTCTCCAACAACGCCGGTGTCGACGACTGGGGCCTGGGCCTGCTGCTCGGCGCCGGACGCCTGCGCCGGGTCGTCGCCTCGTACGTCGGTGAGAACAAGGAGTTCGCGCGGCAGTACCTCTCCGGCGACCTCGAGGTCGAGCTGACCCCGCAGGGCACGCTGGCCGAGCGGATGCGCGCCGGCGGCTCCGGCATCGCCGCCTTCTACACCCGCACCGGCTTCGGCACGCAGGTGGCGCAGGGCGGGCTGCCGTGGAAGTACGACGACGCGGGCAACGTCATCAAGACCTCGCCCGAGAAGCCGGTGATGACCTTCGAGACGCCCGACGGCGAGCGGGAGTTCGTCCTGGAGGAGGCCATCGTCGCCGACTTCGGCATCGTCCGCGCCTGGAAGGGCGACCGCCACGGCAACCTCGTCTTCAAGGACTCCGCCCGCAACTTCAACCCGCTCGCCGCGATGGCCGGGCAGATCACGATCGCCGAGGTCGAGGAGCTCGTCGAGCCCGGCGAGCTCGCGCCGAACGACATCCACCTTCCGGGCGTCTACGTGCACCGGGTGGTGCCGTTGACCCCGGAGCAGGCCGCCGACAAGCGGATCGAGAAGAGGACGGTGCGCTGACATGGCATGGACACGTGAAGAGATGGCCGCCCGCGCCGCCGCGGAGCTGGTCGACGGCGACTACGTCAACCTCGGCATCGGGCTCCCGACACTGGTGCCCAACTACGTCCCCGACGACGTCGAGCTGGTGCTGCAGAGCGAGAACGGCATCCTCGGCACCGGCGCCTACCCGACCGAGGACGCCGTCGACCCGGACCTGATCAACGCCGGCAAGGAAACGGTCACCGTACGCAAGGGCGCCTCGTTCTTCGACTCCGCGACCAGCTTCGGGATGATCCGCTCCGGCAAGATCGACGCCGCGATCCTCGGGGCGATGCAGGTCTCCGCCGGCGGCGACCTGGCCAACTGGATGATCCCCGGCAAGATGGTCAAGGGCATGGGCGGCGCGATGGACCTCGTCCACGGCGCCAAGAAGGTCGTCGTGCTGATGGAGCACGTCGCCCGCGACGGCTCCTACAAGATCGTCGAGGAGTGCTCGCTCCCCTACACCGGCCTCGGTGTCGTGCAGCGCATCATCACCGACCTGTGCGTCCTCGACATCACCCCCGAGGGCCTGCGCCTCGTCGAGCTCGCTCCGGGCGTCACGTTCAGTGAGGTCGAGGAGAAGACGGAGCCCCGCATCCTCCGCTGATCGCCGGGAGGCCAGCCGCGTCGGCCGAGATGTCACGTATGTGACGGCTCGGCCGACGTATGTGACGGCTCGGCGCCGCGTACGTTCAGAGCTCGCCGAGCAGGCTGAGGTAGGCGTCCCGGGACGGCTCGAGATGGGCGGCGCAGACCCTCACCAGGTCATCGGTCCGACCCTCGCGGAGCGCCACCACCATCGCCCGGTGCTCGTCGCGTGAGCGCTCCAGGAGCTTGTCGTTGACCACCGTGAGCGACCGGATCGGCGAGGCCATCCGCGCGTGACGGCGCACGGACTCGACCAGGAACGGGTTCGGGGCCAACCCGAAGAGATGCTCGTGGAATCGGATGTTGGCGCGCAACGCGGAGCGGCGATCACCGCGAGCCACCGCCTGCTCGTGCTCGTGCATCGCGTCCTCGACCGGGCGGATCTGCTCGCCAGGGACCGGAGTCGCGATGGCGCGGGCGCACGCGGTCTCGACCAGCTCGCGTACGTCGTACAGGTCGCGCACCTCCTGGGCTGAGAAGGAGCGCACGAGCGCTCCCACGTGGGCGCGTCGCTCCACGGCACCTCGCGTCTCGAGCGTGGTGAGCGCGCTGCGTACGACATGGCGTTTGGCGTCGAAGCGCTCCATCAGCACGTCCTCGACGAGGCGTTCGCGCGGGTGCAGGAGGCCCATCGCGATGTCCTCCTCGAGCTCGCCGGCGATCGCCTCGACCTGCGCCGACGCCCGCTGACGGGTGGCGCGAACCGCATCCGGGAGCGCATTGCTCGCCTCGGCAGTCATCAGTGCCTCCTCCTTCCGCTTCGATCGAGCCAATGCTTTCACGTCGACGGCCCCGCTCGTCAGCAGACCGGGCCGCCGTTGCGAGAGCCAGCGAGATGTGATGTGATGCCGGTCTCAACCAGATTATCAATAATAAGGACGATAATGTTCGACGAGAGCACGCCCACCGGGATGCGGTCCAACCTGACGAGCTACGGCGACACCGAGTTCGCGCTGTTCCTGCGCAAGGCCTTCATCAAGGGCGCCGGCTACAGCGACGACGCCCTCGACCGGCCGGTGATCGGCATCGTCGACACCGAAAGTGGCTTCAACCCGTGTCACGGCAACGTGCCGCAGCTGATCGACGCCATCAAGCGGGGCGTGATGCTGTCCGGCGGGTTCCCGGTGAGCTTCCCGACGATCTCGGTGCACGAGAGCTTCGCCCACCCCACGAGCATGTTCCTGCGCAACCTCATGTCGATGGACACCGAGGAGATGCTGCGTGCCCTTCCGGTCGACGCCGTCGTCCTCATCGGAGGCTGCGACAAGACCGTGCCGGCCCAGCTGATGGGCGCCGCCTCTGCCGGAAAGCCCGCCATCCAGCTCGTCACCGGCTCGATGCTGACCGGGAGCCACCGTGGCCGTACCGTCGGCGCGTGCACGGACTGCCGGTTCTTCTGGGGCAAGTACCGAGCCGAGGAGATCGACGACGAAGAGATCGCCGAGGTCAACGGGAGGCTCGTCGGCTCGGTCGGCACCTGCTCGGTCGCCGGCACCGCCAGCACCATGGCCGCGGTCTCGGAGGCGATGGGCATCGCCCTCCCCGGAAGCGCCACTCCGCCCGCGGTGACGGCTGACCGGATGCGGATCGCCGAGGAGACCGGTCGTCGCGCGGTCGGGCTCGCCACCGAACGGCTGACCATCGACAAGATCCTCACCCCCGCGGCCTTCGACAACGCGTTCCGAGTTCTGCTCGCGATGGGCGGGTCCACCAACGCCTTGGTGCATCTCGCCGCGATCGCGGGGCGCTGCGGCTATCCCCTCGACCTCGACGCGTTCGATCGGATGGGCCGAGAGACGCCGGTTCTCCTGGACCTCAAGCCGTCCGGCGATCACTACATGGAGGACTTCCACCGCGCCGGTGGCGTCCAGCGCCTCATGCTCGAGATCCGCGACCAGCTGGAGCTCGACGCACTCACCGTCACGGGACGTACGTTGGGCGAGGAGCTCGACGACGCGCCGGCGCCGTTCCCCCAGGACGTGATCCGACCCCGGGAGGACCCGATCCACAGCGGCGGGAGCATCGCCGTCCTGCGCGGCAACCTGGCTCCGGCCGGGTCGATCATCAAGCAGTCGGCCGCGACCGCCGCGCTGCTCGAGCACCGCGGCCGGGCGGTCGTCTTCGAGGACGCCGAGGACCTTGCCGCACGTATCGACAGCGACGATCTCGACGTCGAAGCCGACGACATCCTCGTGCTGCGCAACATCGGGCCCGTCGGCTACCCCGGTATGCCCGAGGCCGGCTACATCCCGATTCCGCGGAAGCTCGCCCGCGCCGGCGTCAAGGACATCGTGCGGATCTCCGATGGCCGGATGTCCGGCACCGCGGCCGGCACGATCGTCCTGCACGCCTCCCCCGAGGCAGCGGTCGGCGGCCCCATCGCGCTGGTCAGGACGGGTGACATGATCACCCTCTCCGTCAACGACCGTACGCTGCGCCTGGAGGTCTCCGACGACGTGCTCGCGACACGAGCCGACGAGGTCGTCGAGCGCCCGAAGCCCCGGCGCGGGTACGCCAAGCTCTACGCCGATGAGGTGACCCAGGCCGAGGAGGGCTGCGACTTCCGCTTCCTCCAGGACCCGGACCCGACGACCCCTGTTCCTGGCCACGTCCCCGGTGCCGTCGCCGGGCCCGTCGCCGGCGCGAACTGATCGCCGAAGGAGATCACCGCGATGAATCACGAAACCTGGGTCGTCACCGCCGCCCTGCTGGCGATCGGCGCGCTGCTCGTCCTCATCATCAGGTTCAAGGTCCAGGAGTTCCTGGCCCTCCTGATCACCACGTTGCTGTTCGGGCTCGCCGTCGGCACCAAACCGAACGAGCTGATGGAGCTCGTCGTCGCAGCGATGGGCGACTCGTTGGGCCAGCTGGCGTTGGTCATCGCCCTCGGTGCGATCTTCGGCACCGTGCTGCAGCGAGCCGGAGCGGCCGAACGCATCGCCCTCACGCTCGTCGACAACTTCTCCGACCGCACGGTCTCCTGGGGTCTGGGTCTCGCCGGGTTCCTGGTCGCCACCTCGGTCTACATCGACGTTGCGATCGTCGTCCTGGTGCCGATGCTGTACGGCGTCGCCCAGCGCACCGGCAAGTCACTCCTGCACTACGGCATCCCGCTGTGTGCCGGCCTCAGCTGTGCCTACACCTTCATGCCGCCCGCGCCCGGCCCGCTCGCGACCGCCGGCATCATGAACGCCGACATCGGCCTCGTCATCCTCTTCGGCGTCATCTGTGGCATCCCCGCCGTGTCGATCGCCGGCCCCCTCTTCGGGCGCTACATCGCCAAGAAGATCATGGTCGTACCGCCGGTCATGGCCGTCGCCGGTGTCGGTGGCGGGAGTGCCTCGACCGGGTCGGCCGACAACGGGGCAGAGCAGCCGATCACGCCCGGAACCTCGGACCCCGACACGTTGCCGTCCTTCGCCGCCGTGGTCGCGACCTTGCTCATGCCACTGGTCCTGATCCTCGTGGGCACCGTCGGCCGCACGATCGGCGGTGACTCGACGGCGGTCGCCCTGCTGACGTTCCTCGGCCACCCCGTCATGGCCCTGCTCATCACGTGCCTGTTCAGCCTGTGGATGTTCGGCGTCAGGCGTGGTGCAGGGGCAGCGGATCTCCAGCGCCTCGCCAGCGACGCGCTCGGCCCGGCCGGCATGATCATCCTGGTCACCGGCGCGGGCGGCGTCTTCGGCGATGTCCTGGTGTCGTCCGGACTCGGGGACACCCTGTCAGCGGCGATGAAGGACGCGAACGTACCTCTCGTCGTCTTCGGCTTCCTCGTCGCCGCCGTGATGCGCATCTCCCAGGGCTCCGGCCTCGTCGCGATGGTCACGGGGGCGACCTTCAGCGCTCCGCTCGCGGAGTCGCTCGGCGCCAGCGACGCCACGGTCGCCCTCACCTGCATCGCGATCGCCTGCGGCGGCGCCGGGTTCTCCCACGTCAACGACTCAGGCTTCTGGATGGCCAACCGCTACTTCGGGATGAGCGTCGCGGACACCCTGCGGTCGTGGACGGTGATGAAGTCGCTCGTCGGCCTCACCGGGTTCTGCGTGGTCCTCGTCCTCAGCACCTTCATCTCCTGAGCCCGAGCCTCGGGCCGAGAGGTCAGCGGCGTCGGCCGAGATGTCACGGGGTGACGGCTCGGCCGACGTACGTGACGGCTCGGCCGACGGGGGTGACTTCTCGGCCGACGTGGGCGACGGCTCGGCAGGTCTGCGACAATGTGCGGCGTGGATTTGAGGGTGGTGCGGCCGACGCGCGGGAGCGTGTGGCTCGCGCTGCTCGCGGCCGTCGAGATCACCACCGGGTCCAGCCTGGCCCACCTGGCCGGCGGCGGGGAGCTGCCGGACGCGTTGTGGCTGGTGGCGACCGGTTTTGCCGCCTTCGGCGCCGGGGTCGTCGTGCTGCAACGACGAGTCGGGATCGTCCTGGGGGCGGTGCTCGCCGGCGCGGCGCAGCTGGGGATGCACGAGGCCTTCGAGGCGTACGCGGCGCCCGCCGCCCACGCACACGATGCCGGTGCGGGCGAGACCTCGATGCTGGTCGCGCACACCGCGGCCGCGGTGCTCACCGTGGTCGTCTGGCTGCTGCACCGCCGGGCCTGGCAGGTCATCTCCCGGGCGTCCGCCACGCCCCGGAACCCGATCCCGTTCCGCCTGCCGGTCCAGGCGCAGCCGGTCGTGCCGCGCACCGGGCTGTGGACGTACGTCGCTGCTGGCCGGGGTCCGCCGGTCCTCGCCTGAGGACCCGACCCCGACAACTGGGCATCGCCCAGCAGCACACACTCCACAGAAAGCAACAACCATGTCTCGACGTACCCTCGCGCGCCTCGGCGCGCCCGCCGCCGCTGCCGCGGGCATCACCTTCCTCGTCGCCGCCCCGGCCTCCGCTCACGTCACGGTCACCCCGACCGAGACCGCGGCCGGCGCCTACACGGTCCTGACCTTCAGCAACGGCCACGGCTGCGAAGGCTCGCCGACCAAGCAGATCACGATCCAGGTCCCCGAGGGGATCAACGACGTGACGCCCACGCGGCAGCCGTTCTACGACGTCAAGGTCGTCACCGAGAAGCTCGCCGAGCCGCTCGAGGACGCCCACGGCAACAAGCTCACCGAGCGCGACTCCTCGGTCGTCTACACCGCCAAGACGCCGCTGCCCGACGGTCAGCGTGACGCCTTCGAGGTCTCCCTGCAGCTGCCCGAGGAGGAGGGCACGCTCGCCTTCCCGGTCATCCAGACCTGCGTGAAGGGCGAGACCGCCTGGGTCGAGGAGGCCCCCGAGGGCGCCACTGAGGAGCCGGAGAACCCGGCTCCGTCCTTCGAGGTCACCGCAGCTGAGGCCGAGGACGGTCACGGCCATGGCGCCGAGGAGTCGGCCGAGAAGGCCGAGCCGGCCGCCGCGGAGGTCGAGGACGGCGACAGCAACGTGTGGGGCGCTGTCGGTGCCGGCGCCGGCATTCTCGGCCTGATCGCGGGCACGACCGCCCTCGCGCTGGGGCGTCGTAAGGCGTGAGTGCTCCCCTGACG
>NZ_JBHVGB010000201.1:0-10392 GCF_042801335.1 Nocardioides sp. NPDC057577
CCGCCGGAGTCACCGTGGCGGCCGTCGTCGACGCCCGCGCCGAGCGGTCCGATGCCGCCCGTCGAGCCGAGGAGGCCGGCATCGAGGTCGTCCTCGGCGCAGCCGTCCTCGACACCGCCGGCGAGCCGCGGGTCACCGCCGCGACGGTGTCCGCCATCGACGCCGGTGGCGCCGCGGTCGGTGAGCGGCGAGACATCGCCTGCGACGTCGTCGCCGTCGCCGGTGGCTGGAGCCCGGTCGTCCACCTGCACAGCCAGCGGCAGGGCAAGGTCCGCTGGGACGAGGACCTGGCCGGGTTCGTCCCCGACGGCGAGGTCGCCGGCCAGCAGATCGTGGGATCGGCCCGTGGCAGCTACACCCTCGACGCGTGCCTCGCCGAAGGACGGCATGCCGCGGCGACGGCGCTGCTCGCCACGGGCTTCGTCAGCGAGGCCCCGGCCGGGCCGCTCCCGGCAGCGACCGGTGACGGCACGACCCGCGCGCTGTGGCTCGCCGCCGAGGACGGTGTCCCGCTGGACGACCTGGTCGACCACTTCGTCGACTTCCAGCGCGACCAGACCGTGCACGACGTGCTCCGGGCGACCGGCGCCGGCATGCGCAGCGTCGAGCACATCAAGCGCTACACCTCCATCAGCACCGCCAACGACCAGGGCAAGACCTCAGGGGTCAACGCCATCGGGGTCATCGCGGCTGCCCTCAACGACGGGCGCAGCCCCGGTGAGATCGGCACGACGACGTACCGGGCGCCGTACGCTCCGATCCCGTTCGTCGCGCTCGCCGGTCGCGAGCGGGGCGACCTGTTCGACCCCGCCCGGCTGACCTCGATCCACCCCTGGCACGTCGCGCAGGGTGCCGAGATGGAGATCGTGGGCCAGTGGCTGCGGCCCTGGTACTACCCGCAGGACGGCGAGTCCCTGGACGAGGCCGTGCTCCGGGAGTGCGCCGCGGTCCGCGAGTCCGTCGGCATGATGGACGCGACCACCCTGGGCAAGATCGAGGTGTGGGGGAGCGAGGCCGGTGAGTTCCTCAACCGGATCTACACCAACGCCTTCAAGAAGCTCGCCCCCGGATCCGCCCGCTACGGCGTCATGTGCACGCCCGACGGGATGATGTTCGACGACGGGGTCACGCTCCGTATCGACGAGGGCCGCTACTTCATGACGACGACCACCGGCGGCGCCGCCAAGGTCCTCGACTGGCTCGAGGAGTGGCACCAGACCGAGTGGCCGACCCTGGACGTCAGCTTCACCTCGGTCACCGAGCAGTGGTCCACCGTCGCCGTCGTCGGCCCGAAGTCCCGCGAGGTGATCGCCCGGATCGCCCCGGACCTCGATGTCAGCAACGACGCGTTCGGTTTCATGACGTTCCGCGAGACGACGCTCGCCTCGGGGATCCCGGCGCGGGTGTGCCGGATCTCCTTCTCCGGAGAGCTCGCCTTCGAGGTCAACGTCGAGACCTGGTTCGGTCAGCAGGTGTGGGAGGAGATCCACGCCGCAGGCCAGGACTGGGCCATCACCCCCTACGGCACCGAGACCATGCACGTGCTCCGCGCCGAGAAGGGCTACCCGATCGTCGGTCAGGACACCGACGGCACGGTCACGCCCCAGGACGCGGGCATGGAGTGGATCGTCTCCAAGGCGAAGGACTTCGTCGGCAAGCGGTCCTACAGCCGGGCCGACACGTCCCGCACCGACCGCAAGCACCTCGTCTCGGTGCTGCCCGTCGACAAGAGCTTCAGGCTGCCCGAGGGCACCCAGCTGGTCGAGGCAGGTACGCCGATCACCCCTGCCGACGGACCGGTCCCGATGCTCGGGCACGTGACCTCGAGCTACCACAGCGCCGCGCTCGGACGCTCGTTCGCGCTGGCACTCATCAAGGACGGTCGCAACCGCATCGGCCAGACCCTCGTCGCGCCGGTCGGAGACCGACTGGTCGACGTCGTCGTTGCCGAAACCGTCCTCTATGACCCGGAAGGAAACCGCCGCGATGGTTGAGACCATGATCGAACCGATCGACAAGAAGACCTGGGATCTGCGCGTCAGCCCAGCCCAGCACCTGCACGGCGACTTCCTCGTCGCCGGTGTCACCGGAGCCTTCGGGGTCCGGGTGCGCGAGGAGCAGTTCCTCACCATGGTGGGCCTGCGGGTGCCGGTCGGCTCGGCCGACCGGGACCGCCTGGCCCAGATCCTCGGCGCCGAGCTCCCCGCCCGATGCGGTGAGGTCGCCACCGGCCACGACGTGGTCGTGCTGTGGCTCTCGCCCGACGAGTACCTGGTCATCTCGCAGAGCGTGGCCGGCTCCACCTTGGTCTCCTACCTGCGCGCGGGCGTCTCCGAGGGCGCTGCCGCGGTCGTCGACCTCTCGGCCAACCGCACCACCCTCCGGCTCGAAGGCCCCTCGGCGCAGGCGGTCCTCGAGAAGGGCTGCCCGCTCGACCTGCACCCGAGGACCTTCGCCACCGGCACGGCGGTCGCCACCAACATCGGTCGTGTCCCGGTCCTGCTGTGGAAGGTGGGCACCGACTCCTACCGGATCCTGCCGCGGGCCTCGTTCGCCGACTACCTGGGTCGCTGGCTGATCGACGCCATGGCCGAGTTCAAGCTGCTGGGATCCGGCTGATGGCACTGAGCGTGTTCGACATGTTCTCCGTCGGCATCGGGCCGTCGTCCTCTCATACGGTCGGCCCGATGCGGGCGGCGGTGCAGTTCACCGACGCTCTCAAGGCGGGTTCGCTCCTGGACGCCGTCGCCCGGGTCGAGGTGGAGCTGTTCGGCTCCCTCGGTGCCACCGGCCACGGGCACGGCTCCGACAAGGCGGTCATCCTCGGTCTCGAGGGCAACCGACCCGAGACGGTCGACACGGACAACGCCGACGCTCGGGTGGCCGAGGTCCGAGCCACCCGGCGGCTGAGGCTCGCCGGTGCCCGAGACATCGAGCTCGACGCCGACGACGTCGTCATGCATCGCACCCGCACCCTCCCCGCCCACCCGAACGGCATGGTCTTCCGGGCCTTCGGTGCCACGGGGGAGGTGCTCCAGGAGAGCACCTACTACTCGGTCGGCGGCGGCTTCGTCGTGGACGAGGCCGCCGCCGGCGCCGACCGGATCGTCGAGGACGCGACCCCGATCCCGTACCCGTTCACCACCGGCGCGGAGATGCTCGCGGTCTGCGCCGAGTCGGGCAAGGGGATCAGCGACGTCATGATGGCCAACGAGCTGGCGTGGCGTACGGAGGAGGAGGTACGCACCGAGCTGCTGCACATCTGGTCGGTCATGCAGGAGTGCGTGCACAACGGCTGCACCCGCGTCGAGCCCACGCTCCCCGGCGGGCTGAAGGTCCCTCGCCGAGCCCCCGGCCTGTACGCCCACCTGCACGCCTCCACGGACGAGACCGACCCGCTCCGGGCGATGGACTGGGTCAACCTCTTCGCGCTGGCCGTCAACGAGGAGAACGCCTCGGGCGGCCGGATCGTGACCGCCCCGACCAACGGCGCCGCGGGCATCGTCCCGGCCGTGCTCCACTACTACGAGAAGTTCGTGCCCAGCGCCGACGAGGACGGGATCGTGAGGTTCCTGCTCGCCGCCGCTGCGATCGGGATCCTGTTCAAGATCAACGCGTCGATCTCCGGTGCCGAGGTCGGCTGCCAGGGCGAGGTCGGCTCGGCCTGCGCGATGGCCGCCGGCGCCTTGTGCGAGGTGCTGGGCGGCACCCCGGAGCAGGTCGAGAACGCGGCCGAGATCGGGATCGAGCACAACCTCGGGCTCACCTGCGACCCCGTCGGCGGGCTCGTGCAGATCCCCTGCATCGAGCGCAACGCCATCGCCAGCAACAAGGCCATCAACGCCGCCCGCATCGCCGCCCGGGGCGACGGCAGCCACCGGGTCTCCCTCGACGCCGCGATCAAGACGATGCGTGAGACCGGGGCCGACATGAAGATCAAGTACAAGGAGACCTCCCGCGGAGGCCTCGCCGTCAACGTCATCGAATGCTGACGGTCCCGCGAGAAGGAGAAGTGGATGACCACCACCGCAGCAAGGATCGACGGCAAGCGCGTCGCCGCTGATCTGAAGGCCGGGCTCGCCGTGCGGGTGAAGGCACTGCACGAGGCCGGGATCGACCCCGGTCTCGGGACGATCCTCGTCGGCGACGACCCCGGCTCCCACTCCTACGTCGCGGGCAAGCACCGCGACTGTGCGGAGGTCGGCATCGCCTCGCTCCGGATCGAGCTCCCCGCCAGTGCCTCGCAGGCCGAGATCGAGGCCGCGGTGCGGCAGCTCAACGACGACCCGGCCTGCACCGGCTTCATCGTCCAGCTGCCGCTGCCGCCCCACGTCGACACCCACCGGGTCCTGGAGCTCATCGACCCGGACAAGGACGCCGACGGTCTCCACCCCACGAACCTCGGCAAGCTCGTGCTCGGCACCCCGGCGCCGCTGCCGTGCACGCCGCGCGGGATCATCGAGCTGCTGCGGCAGCACGACGTGCCGATCACCGGCCAGCGGTTCTGCATCATCGGCTGCGGCCTGACCGTCGGCAGGCCCCTCGGCCTCATGCTCACCCGACCTTCCGAGCACGCCACCGTCACGCTGTGCAACATCGAGACCCGTGACGTCGCCGCCCATGCCCGGGCCTCGGACGTCATCGTCGCTGCCGCGGGCGTCGCCCATCTGGTCAAGCCCGACTGGGTCAGCCCGGGGGCCACCGTCCTCTCCGTCGGCATCACCCGCACCATCGAGGGCATCCTCGGCGACGTCGACCCGAACGTGGACGTCGTCGCCGGGAAGATGACCGGCGCCACCGGTGGCGTCGGGCCGATGACCCGCGCCATGCTGCTGACCAACATCGTCGAGATCGCCGAGGCGCTGCCATGACCGCCACGCAGCTCTCGACCGACGCCGCTCCGCGCTGTCAGGTGATGGGCATCATCAACGTCACCCCCGACTCCTTCTCCGACGGGGGAAGGTTCCTCGAGGTCGACGCCGCGGTACGCCGGGGGTTCGAGCTCATGCGTGACGGCGCCGACCTCCTCGACGTCGGCGGCGAGTCCACCCGTCCCGGCGCCCGGCGGGTCAGCGAGGCCGACGAGCTCGCCCGCGTGGTCCCGGTGGTCGAGGCGCTGACCCGGGGCGGCTTCCCGGTCTCGGTCGACACCATGCGCGCCTCGGTCGCCCAGCGCGCCGTCGAGGCCGGTGCCGTCATCGTCAACGACGTCTCCGGCGGCCTCGCCGACCCCGGGATGCTGCCGTTCCTCGCCGAGGCGGAGGTCACCTGCGTACTCATGCACTGGCGGGCGCACTCCACCCGGATGGACGACTTCTGCTTCTACGACTCGGTGGTCGACGACGTCTGCGCCGAGCTGCGTGACCGGGTCGACTCCGCACTCGACGCAGGCGTACGTCCCGAGCGCATCATCCTCGACCCCGGCCTGGGGTTCGCGAAGACCGCCGCCCAGTCCTGGGAGCTGCTCTCGGCGCTCCCGACGCTGCGAGCTCTCGGACTCCCACTCCTCGTCGGAGCCTCCCGCAAGCGGTTCCTCGCCGAGACGGCGGCGTACGGACGGCGTGAACCGGACGTCCCGGCCGACCGGGACGAGGCATCGGACGCTGTCGCGGCCATCGCCGCGGCGGAAGGCGCCTGGGGAGTACGCGTCCACTCGGTCTCCGGTGCCGCGGCCGCCTCCCGGGTGGCAGCACGGCTGCGTGGACCGAGGGTGGCAGCGGATCTGGTCGGGGCCCGGGCAGCGAAGCGATGAGCCGTCGCTCGGACGCCGCGGTCGTACGCCGCCTCCTGCTCGAGGCTCGCTACGAGGTCCTGCCCACCGCGAAGATCGAGGAGGTCGTCACCACCTCCCTCCCCGCCGGCCGGACCGTCACCGTGACCGCCTCCCCGGCGAAGGGCCTGGAGGCGACCGTGGACCTCTCGGTCCGGCTCGCCGGGCACGGGTACGACGTCGTGCCCCACCTCGCTGCGCGGATGGTCTCGAGCCGGGCCGAGCTCGCCGAGATCACCGGCCGGCTGACGGCGGCCGGCATCGAGAAGGTCTTCGTACCCGCCGGCGACGCGGAGCGACCGGGTGAGTTCCCCGGCGCGCTGGAGCTGCTCGAGGCGCTCGTCGACCTCGGCGACCCGTTCCGCCACGTCGGCGTCGCCGGCTATCCGGAGGACCATCCGACGATCATCCACGACCGCCTGGTCCAGGCGATGTGGGACAAGCGCCACCACGCGACCGAGATCGTCAGCAACCTCACCTTCGACCCCGGCGCCCTCACCGACTGGGTACGCCGCGTGCGCGCCCGAGGCGTCACGACCCCGATCCTGGTCGGGCTGCCCGGCCCGGTCGAGCGCGCCAAGCTCCTCACCATGGCGACCAAGATCGGGGTGGGGGAGTCGACGAGGTTCCTCGCCAAGAACAAGGGCGTGTTCGCGCGCATCGCCGCGCCCGGCGGGTTCTCGCCGGAGCGGTTCCTCACCCGGGCGGCCCGGGAGCTGGACGGGCCGGAGGCGGCGGTGTCCGGCCTGCATCTGTTCACCTTCAACCAGGTCGCCGAGACCGAGGCCTGGCGCCGCGACCTGCTGACCCGACTGGGCGGAGACCCACAGTGACGACCACCGACCTCGACCTCGACGTCACCGAGGTGGAGCAGCGGCTCCTCGCCCGCTGGCCCGAGACCAGGATCGCCCCGTCCCTCGAGCGCATCCGGGCGGTGACGGATGCGCTCGGCCGGCCGCAGCACGGCTACCGGTCGATCCACATCACCGGCACCAACGGCAAGACGAGCACCGCTCGGATGGTGGAGGCGATCCTGCTCGAGCTGGGCTCGAGGGTCGGCAGGTTCACCAGTCCGCATCTCGCCGACATCCGGGAGCGGATCAGCATCGGCGGCCGGCCCATCTCGCCCGACGGCTTCGTCCGGGCCTACCGGGAAGTCGCATCGGCCGCCGAGGCCGTGGACCGCGAGAGTCCCACGCCGCTGTCGTTCTTCGAGATGACCGTCGCGATGGCCTACCAGGCGTTCTCGACCGCGGCGATCGACGTCGCGGCGGTGGAGGTCGGCATGGGCGGCATGTGGGACGCGACCAACGTCATCGACGCCCCCGTCGCCGCGATCCTCCCCGTCGGCCTCGACCACGTCGACCATCTGGGCCCGACCAGGCTCGACATCGCCGCGGAGAAGGCCGGGATCATCAAGCCCGGAGCGCTGGCCGTGACGGCCAGGCAGACCCCCGAGGTGGAGCAGCTCCTGCGGGCGCACGCCGACGCGCATCTCGCCAGGCTCATGGTCGAGGGGCGCGACTTCGGGCTGAGCGGCCGGCGAGCGTCCGGCGCGGGCCAGATCATCTCGGTGAACGGCCTCGCGGGTCACTACTCCGAGGTCCCGCTGTCGCTGCACGGGCGCCATCAGGCGCACAACGCCCTGCTCGCCATCGCGAGCGTCGAAGCCCTCCTGGGGGACGTGATCCCCCTCGATGCGCTGCGTCGGGCGCTGGGTTCGGCCCGGTCGCCGGGACGGCTGGAGGTGCTGCCGGGAACCCCCGCCGTGATCCTCGACGCCGCCCACAACCCCGACGGCGCCCGGGCCCTGGCGGCCGGCCTCTCCGACCTCGGCCCGCGACCGACCGTCGCCGTGCTCGCCGCGATGGGCGACAAGGACCTCGCCGGCATGCTCGCCGCGCTCGAACCCGTGGTGACCACGATGATCTGCACCCGGAACAGCAGCCCGAGATCGCTCTCGGCCCGCGACACCGCCGCCGTGGCGCGCCGGGTCCTGGGCAAGGATCGGGTCGTGGAGATCGAGGACCTCTCCGACGCTCTCGTCGAGGCGACCAGCGCGGCCACGGCTCTCCCCGAGGAGGCCCGGGTGCTGGTCACCGGCTCCGTCGTCACCGTGGGAGAGGCACGCCGCCTCCTGGGTCTCTGACTGCGCTGCCCGCTGGTCGGGCCACCGCTGGTCGAGCCACCGCTGGTCGAGCCGCTGGAGCCGCTAGGCGGAAGCGTGTCGAGACCAACACAGTCCCCTTCGCGCTCGAGTCGACTGTGTTGGTCTCGACACGGAGTCGCTCGTTCCTCACGACTCCGGCTCGACCAGCGGGTGGCGGCTCAGCGCACCATGCCGTGCGGGTCGATGACGTACTTGGTCGCCGCGCCCTTGTCGAACGCGGCGTAGCTCTCCGGAGCCTCGTCGAGGCTGATGGCCTTGGCGTTGACGGCGTCGGCGATGTGGGCCTTGTCGGCGAGGATCAGGTTCATCAGCTGGCGGTTGTACTGCTTGACCGGGCACTGACCGGTCACGAAGGTGTGCGACTTGGCCCAGCCGAGGCCGAGCCGTACGCCGATCTGCCCCTGCTTGGCGGCGTCGTCGACGGCGCCCGGGTCGCCGGTGACGTACAGGCCGGGGATGCCGAGGGAGGCACCCGCACGCGCGACGTCCATGATGTCGTTGAGGACGGTCGCAGGCTGCTCGGCGGCGTCGCGGCCGTGGCCACGGGCCTCGAACCCGACCGCGTCGATCGCCGCATCCACCTCCGGCTCGCCGAGGATGTCGGCGATGATGTCGGCCAGCGCGTCGCCGGAGGACAGGTCCGCGGTCTCGCAGCCGAAGCTCGCGGCCTGCTTGAGCCGGTCCGCGTTCATGTCGCCGACGATGACGGTCGCGGCCCCGAGCAGCTGGGCCGAGTACGCCGCGGCGAGCCCGACCGGGCCGGCACCCGCCACGTAGACGGTCGACCCCGTGGTGACACCCGCGGTGTAGGCGCCGTGGTAGCCGGTCGGGAAGATGTCGGAGAGCATCGTCAGGTCGAGGATCTTCTCCAGCGCCTGGTCCCGGTCGGGGAACTTCAGCAGGTTGAAGTCGGCGAACGGCACCATGACGTACTCCGCCTGGCCACCGACCCAGCCGCCCATGTCGACGTAGCCGTACGCCGCGCCGGCCCGCGCCGGGTTCACGTTGAGGCAGATGCCGGTCTTGCCCTCGTTGCACATGCGACAACGGCCGCAGGCGATGTTGAACGGGACCGAGCAGATGTCTCCGACCTCGTGGAAGAGGACGTCGTCGCCGATCTCGACGATCTCGCCGGTGATCTCGTGGCCGAGCGTCTGACCCACGGGTGCGGTCGTCCGGCCGCGCACCATGTGCTGGTCGCTGCCGCAGATGTTGGTGGTCACGAGCTTGAGGATCACCGCGTGCGGCGCGGCGCGCTTGATGCCCAGGCCGCTGACAACGTCCTGGGGGAGCTCCAGCTTCGGGTACTCGATGGACTCGACGGCCACCTCGCCCGGCCCCTTGTAGACGACGACTCTGTTGTCTGCCATGGCGTCTCTTCTTCCTGCCCCCGGATGGGGGCGTCCGGCGTGATCAGGTTGCAGGGATGTTTCTCATAGCGAAACAAGAGCGCTATATGAAACAAACTAAACCGTCGACGGTGCCCGCATCAAGACCCTGGTCCGATCGATTTCGGTCCCCGCGTCGAAGTGTCCGGGCGCGCGTGCCGCGCTCGACCGGCAGCAGGCGGCGGCAGGGAGAATCTGCGATGAAGGCATACTGTTTCAGCATGAGCAACACGAGCGAAACACGGAGTACGACCGTTCACTCGGTTGACCGGGCCATCTCCATCCTCCAGGTGCTCGCCCGCCGGGGGGCTGTCGGCGTCACGCCGATCTCCGAGGAGCTGGGGGTGCACAAGTCCACGGTCTTCCGGTTGCTGGCGACGCTCGAGGCTCGTGGGCTGGTGGAGCAGAACAGCAGTCGAGGGCATTATCAGCTCGGTTATGGCGTCATCCAGCTGGCTGCCGGCGCGACCCGCAAGCACGACATCTCCGTCACGAGCCGGCCGATCTGCATGGCGCTGGCGGATGCGGTCGGCGAGACGGTCAACATCGTCATCAACGATGGCGAGGAGGCCATCACCATCGACCAGGTGATCGGGAGTGCCGAGATCACCTCGGTGAACTGGGTCGGTCAGCGAAGCCCCTTGCACACGACCGCGTCCGGCAAGGTCTTCTTGGCGAACATGTCGCCCGAGGACCGTCGGCGGATCTTCGCGGGCGGCCTGGAGCGCTACACCGAGGAGACGGTGGTCGACCCCGAGAAGGTCGAGGCGCAGCTCGCCGAGGTCCGCGAGCTGGGATATGCCTTCTCGGTCGACGAGCACGAGATCGGTCTGACGGGGGTGGCCGCGCCGATCCGTTCGCTGGGCGGCGGGGTGATCGCTGCGGTGGTGGCGTCGGGGCCGTCGTTCCGCATCACCGCCGAGAAGGCGCCCGAGCTGGCCGAGCATGTGCTCGCGGCAGCGGCGGCGATCTCCGAGCGGAACGGCTTCCCCAAGGCCGAGTGATCCGTGCCCGCCGAGGCGAAGGCTCGGCACGTCGGAGGGGCCCGCATGCCTGGTGCATGC
>NZ_JBHVGB010000202.1:0-10339 GCF_042801335.1 Nocardioides sp. NPDC057577
GGTCAGGACGAGCCGAGTCGGCCCAGGGGTTCTACTTCAGCTCCGCGGACGAGAGCCCGAGAACGCGGCGCGCCACGATCAGCTGCTGGATCTGCTGGGTGCCCTCGAAGATGTCGAGGATCTTCGAGTCGCGGGCCCATTTCTCCAGCAGCTCACCCTCGGAGTAGCCGATGGTGCCGGCCAGCTCCACGCAGGACAGCGTCACGTCCGACCCCATCCGACCGGCCTTCGCCTTGGCCATCGAGGCTTCCTTGGAGTTGGGCTGGCGGTTGTCGGCCATCCAGGCGGCCTGGAGCATGAGGAGATAGGCGCCCTCGTAGTCCGACTCGAGCTGGATGAACTTCGCCGCGGCCGCCGACTGCAGGTGAGCCGGCCGGTCGTAGTCGATCTCGACGCCGGCCTTCTCGAGCAGGTCGCGGGTGTAGTCGAGCGCCGCCCGGGCGCAGCCGACCGCCATCGAGGCCACCAGAGGACGGGTGTTGTCGAAGGTGGCCATCGCACCGGCGAAGCCCTCCTTGACATTGACCTCCGGCGAACCGAGGAGGTTCTCCGCGGGCACCCGGCAGTCGGTGAAGGTGATCGTGGCCGTGTCGGAGGCCTTGATCCCGAGCTTGTGCTCGAGACGCTCGACCTTCATCCCCGGCGTGCCCTTCTCGACCACGAACGACTTGATCGCGGCCTTGCCGAGCTCCTTGTCGAGCGTCGCCCACACCACGACCGCGTCGGACCGGTCACCGGAGGTGACGAAGATCTTCTCGCCGTTGAGCACGTAGTGGTCGCCGTCGAGCGTGGCGGTGGTCTTGATGTTGGCCGAGTCGGAGCCCGTGCCGGGCTCGGTGATCGCCATCGAGGCCCAGATGCCGTCGAAGCGCTCGTGCTGCTCGTCGTTGGCGACCGACGCGATCGCCGAGTTGCCCAGGCCCTGGCGCGGCATCGCGAGCGTGAGCCCGACGTCGCCCCAGCACATCTCCGAGACGGAGAGGACCGAGGACATGTTGGCGCCGTTCTTGACCTTGCCGTCGTCGGGCTTGGAGTCACGGCGTACGCCGGTGGCGCCTGCGCCCTCACCCTGCCCGGACTCGGCCAGACCGTCAGCCATGGCGGCGAGCATGTCGAGCTCGGTGGGGTATTCGTGCTCGGCCTTGTCGTACTTGCGCGAGATCGGTCGCAGCATGTTCATCGCGACCTGGTGGACCTGCTCGCGCAGCGGCTTGAGCTTCTTGGGGTCTTCCAGATTGATGGCCATCAGACCAGCACCGTGCCTTCCATGATCCCGATCGCACGCAGGTCGCGGTACCACCGCTCCACCGGGTGCTCCTTGACGAAGCCGTGGCCACCGAGCAGCTGGACGCCGTCGAGGCCGATCTGCATGCCCTTGTCGGCACACAGCTTGCGAGCCAGCGCGATCTCGCGGGTCGCGTCGATGCCCTGGGCCACCCGGCTGGCGGCCTTGTAGGTCACCAGCCGCATCGCCTGCAGCTCGATGGCGATGTTGGCGACCATGAACGCCACCGACTGGCGGTGGGCGATCGGCTCGCCGAAGGCCTCGCGGGTCTTGACGTAGGGCGTCACGTAGTCGAGGACGGCCTGGCCGACGCCGATGGACAGCGCGCACCAGGCGAGCCGGGACAGCCGCACGGCCTCGGTGTAGGTCGAGCCGTCGGTCTCGCCCAGGACGGCGGCCGCGGGGACCTTCACGTCGGTCAGGGTCAGCTTGGTCAGCGAGGCGGCGCGCACACCCATCGCCGGCTCGGACTCGATGCTCAGACCCTCGGTCGAGGACTCGATGAGGAAGAGGACCGGCTTGCCGTCCAGGGCGGCACCGACCACGAAGAGCTCCGCCTCGGCACCGCGGGCGACCAGCGACTTGGCGCCGTTGATGACGAACCCGTCGGCGGTCCGGGTCGCTGTGGTCGACGGGGAGAGCACGTCGAAGAGGACCCTGTCCTCGTTGAGGGCGAACGCCGCAGCGGGGACCGAGCCTTCGGTGAAGGCCGGCAGGTAGGTCTGCTGCTGCTCGTCGGTGCCCCACAAGCCCAGGGCGGTCGCGACCGAGCCGGGCGCGAGGGCGGCGACGGCCAGACCGAGGTCGCCGTTGGCGAGCGCCTCGGCGACCAGGGTGCCGGCAACCGCGGAGCGGGTCTCGGAGATGCCGCCGAGCTCCTCGGGGACCCCCAGGATCGGCAGCCCGATCTCCAGGCTCGACTTGAGCAGCTCCTCCGGCGCGGCGCAGGCCTCGTCGGCCTCGGCCGCGGCGGGACGTACGACCTCGGCGGCGAACTCGGCGACCACGTCGACGAGCATCTGCTCGTCCTCGCTCGGGGTCAGGTCGAAGACGCCCTGGGGGATGGCGTTGGGCACGCGTACGCCCGGGGCACCCTGCTTGCCCTTCTTCTTGAACGCACGGCTGGTCGCCGCGATCGTCTTGAACCCGCTGCGGGTGACCGTGAAGACGACCTGCTCGGTCTGCTTGCGGACACCGAGCCGGTCGAGCGCAGGGCTCTGCGAGAGCTTGCGCAGACCGGCCACGGCGAACCCGATCGGATCACGCGACTCGCCGGACGGGACGCCGTTCGCGAGCCCGCCACGTAGGCCTTGGAGGATACTCATGGGTAGAACTGTAACTGGGAGTTACAACACGGTCTACACTTCGGGGTGGTGATGGCGGTAACAAACGACTCACGTCTTATTTATAGGCTTGGCACATGGCCGACTCCTCGCTCGAATCCGCTCGCCCGCTCGCGCCCCACGGCGCCCTGCCCGAGGGCGGGAAGGTGCGGCCGATGACACGCTGGGGCACCCCGGTCATGCACCGGCCGAAGAAGCAGGTCGAGGACTTCGACGCAACGCTGGCCGAGCTGGCCGCCGACATGGTCGCGACGATGTACGCCGCCGAGGGCGTGGGCCTGGCCGCCGACCAGATCGGCGAGGACGTCGCCATCTTCGTCTTCGACTGCCCCGACGCCACCGGGCAACGGACCGTCGGCATCGTCTGCAACCCGGTCCTGACCCTGCCCGAGGGCGAGGACCGCCACCTCGACGTCGACCTGGAGGGCTGCCTCTCCTTCCCCGGTGCCTTCGTGGACTGCGCCCGCCCCGACTGGGCCGCCGTCGACGGTCTCGGCCTCGACGGGGAGCCGGTCCACTTCGAGGGCAACGGCCTGCTGGCCCGGTGCCTCCAGCACGAGACCGACCACACCAACGGCACCGTCTTCGGCGACCGCGTCTCCGCCAAGGCCCGCAAGAAGCTCACCAAGGAGCATGACCGGGTGGCCGACGACTACCCCGCCGAGTGGCCCGTCGGGGAGCCCGTCGACTAGGACATCCGGTCGACGACGTACTCGGCGATGGCGAGGCTGGAGGTCGCGGCCGGGCTCGGCGCGTTGCGCACCGAGGTGATCCCGTCGGCGTGGTGGATGACGAAGTCGTCCACCAGCGAGCCGTCGCGCTCGACGGCCTGGGCGCGCAGCCCCAGCCCCGCGCGGGTCACGTCCGCTGCGCCGATCTCCGGCACGTAGCGCTGGGCCTCCCGCATGTAGGCCTGTTTCGACAGTACGCCGCGGAGCTCGGTGAACCCGGTGCGCCAGTGCTCGGCGGCGAACCGCCAGAACCCCGGCCACGCCAGCGTGTCGGCGACGTCACGCGGGGTCAGCGACGTCCGACCGTAGCGCCGGCGGCTGAGCGCCAGGAATGCGTTGGGACCGACCTCGAGACCACCGCTGACCCGGCGGGTGAAGTGCACGCCGAGGAACGGGTAGCGCGGGTCGGGGACCGGATAGACCATGCCGCGGACGAGATCCTGCTTCGCGGCGCTGACCTGCATGTACTCACCGCGGAACGGGACGATCCGGGGCGCCTTCGGACCGCCGGTCAGCTCACCGAGCCGGTCGGACTCCAGGCCACCGCAGACGACCAGGTGATCGACCCGGGTCCGGCCGCCGGGCGTCTCGACCTCGATCCCGCCCGGGACGCGGTGGATGCCGGTCACCTCCTCGCGGAGGCGTACCTCTCCCCCGGCTTCCGTCACGCTCCGGCCGAGCGCCTCCGCGACGGCGACGTAGTCGATGATCGCGGTCCTCGGCGAGTGGAGGGCCGCCAGCCCCGCCGCGTACGGCTCGATCTCCTCGATCTCCTCGGGGCCCACTCGCCTCAGGCCGGGTACGCCGTTCTCCGTCGCCGTCTTCTCCAGCGCGTCGAAGCGCCCCATCTCGGCCTCGTCCACCGCGACGACGAGCTTCCCGCAGGCCTCGTAGGGGATCGCGTGCTCGGCGACGAACTCCTCGAGCAGATCACGCCCACGGGTGCAGAGCCGGGCCTTGAGGCTGCCGGGCTTGTAGTAGATGCCCGCGTGGACCACGCCCGAGTTGTGGCCGGTCTGATGGGAGCCGAGCCTGGTCTCCTTCTCGAAGACGATCACCGTCTCGGCCGGGCGGCGGCGCAGGATCTCCCGCGCCACCGCCAGCCCGACGATCCCGCCGCCGACGACCCCGGTCGTGGTCACAGCGCGTCGGCCCCGGGGAGCAGCTCGCGGACCTGCACGGTGGCACGGCAGGCCGAGGCGCACTTCCCCGCCCACATCAGCGCCTCCTCGAGGGTGCCGACGTCGACGACGACGAAGCCACCGAGGTGCTCCTTGCTCTCCGGGTAGGGACCGTCGGTCACCACCCCGGCCTCGTCGACCGTCCAGGCGTCCTCGAGACCGCCCTTGATCCCACCGCCGAAGACGAACACGCCGGCCGCGACGGCCTCACGAGTCATCTCGGCGGACGCCTCCGCGATCTCGGCGACGTCCTCGTCACGGTGGTCCATCGCCTCGTCGCGGAACGAGATCAGATACTTGGTCATCCGACAACCTCCTGCTTCCGGGCAGCGCTCATCGCCACCCCCTACTCGCTCCACGAACGGATCCGGCCGCCTTCGACAGGTCCCCGAGAAGAACGTACGCCGTGCCGGCCCTATCGACGCCAGAATCCGGCCAGTCTCCCGGCGACACCGTGGCCCTGGCGATGCCCTGCACGAGCGGCCGCGGGCCGGGTCGAGGGATCCATCATGTTCTCGCCGAACGCCTCGAGCGAGTCGGCATCGGGCAGGATCGACTCGACCCGGCTGCCGCCGGCGCGGAGCTCCTGGACCTGGACGGCGAGCTCGCTGCCCCATGCAGCCGGATGCCGCGTCCGGCCGCCCAGCGGCGAGAGCACGAGCACCCGCTCGCACCCCGCGGCCAGGTCGGCGTTCTCGCTCGAGCGCCGGTAGCCGCCGTCGATGTAGCGGCGGCCGCCGATCGCGTACGCCGGGCCGCCGGCGCAGCTGGCGGCGACCGCGTCGACCAGGTCGACGCCGCTGTCGCGGTGGAGCTCGACGGGTTCGCCGGTGTCGGCGTCGACCGCGGTGAGGAGGACCGCACGCTCCGGCCAGTGCGGGCTCGGCAGCCGGGACGCGACGGTCTCCCGCCAGCGTTCCCGCCCGGCCGCACCCGAAGCCTCGGCCAGCTCGATCGCGTCCTCGCCGACCCGGCGCCGCATGTCGGCCAGGTCCGCCGACGCCGCGATGATGGCGTTGGTGCGCTCCAGGTGGGCCCAGGTGATGGGGCGTGGCCCGCTCGGCCGCGTCGAAGGTCGAGGAATCGGTGTCGAGACGACGGCGGCAAACAGGTCTGCAGGACTCGCCCCGCCGATCTGTGCCGCGGCCGTCGCGCCGGCGGAGGTGCCGATGACCAGATCGGCATCGGTCACATCCAGCCCGCCCTCGAGCAGGCCGGCGATGACACCGATCAGCCAGGCGTTGCCCGCCGAGCCGCCACCGCCGAGGACCAGTGCACGCCCGCTGCCGGGCTGGGGTCGTGTTGTCGTGTTCATGGGAGTCGCCTTTCGGAAGGTTCCGTGGGCGCTCCCCGTGGCTCAGCCCGGGGTCGGGCTCAGCCGGCACGATCGTGGGTGGCGGGGAGCACCCGCAGTGGACGTTGCGTACACGGGTCTCACCTCCTTGCCTCGGATCACGATCGCGGTGACGTTAGCACGGGACACGACGTGGCTCCGCCCGAATTATCACCACTATCGGCACGCCGCGGCCTTACGGTGAGTTCGTGACGAAGACCTGGTCGATCCTGCGCCTGGCCATGGCCGCGCTCATCCTCGCGGCCGTGGTGACCGAGTTCGGCAACGCCATGAGCACGGTCCCCGCCGAAGGCTCCAGCACCGCGACGGTCCTGGTGAACTTCTTCAGCTACTTCACGATCCAGTCGAACCTCTTCGCCCTGGCCGCCCTCGTCGTCGGCGCGTTCTGGGCCCTGACCCGGCCCGGCCCTGAGCCGGTCTGGATCGCGGTGCTGCTCGCCGCGGCCACGACGTTCATGACCATCACCGGCCTCGTCTACAACCTGCTGCTGCGGGGCATCGCGCTCGCCGCGACACCGTGGGCGAACGAGGTGCTCCATCTGATCGGTCCGATCTTCTTGATCCTCGACCTGTTCTTCGCTCCCCCGCGCCGCCGGCTGCCATGGCGTACGGTCGGGGTCGTCATCGCGTGGCCGATCCTGTGGGTGGTCTACACCCTGCTGCGCGGCGAGAACGTCGTCTCCCCGCTCACCGGGGAGGGATGGTGGTATCCGTACCCCTTCCTCAACCCGCACGTGCAGGACGGCTACCTGGTGGTCTCCTTCTACGTCGCCGGCATCGCGGCGGCGTTCACCCTCGTCGCCTGGGGGGTCGTCGCCGTCGGACGCCGGCGGGACGTGCCGGAGCCGGTGGCCGCCGTGTCCTTGGGAGACACGCCCTAGAGGTTTCGGATCATCCAGCGCTCGGGCGCGGGCAGCGGCTCCCAGCCGTACTTCGCGTAGAGCTCGTGGGCGTCCTCGGTGGCGAGCAGGGTCCGGCGGATCCGGTAGGGCTCGAGGTCGGCGACGACGCCCTCGATCAGCAGCTTGCCGATCCCCTGGCCGCGTACGCCGGGGTCGACGATCACGTCGCACAGCCAGGCGAAGGCGGCGAAGTCGCTGACCACGCGCGCGAAGGCGACCTGCTTGCCCTCGGAGTCGTAGACGCCGTAGCAGCGCGAGCCCTTGTTGGCCGCGTCCTGCACCTCCCGGGTCCGGTCGCTCGCCCAGTAGGACTGCGCGAGCATCCGGTGCACCCAGTCGGGGTCGATCCGGTTCTGGTCCACCGAGAAGGAGTACGCCTGGCCCTTCTCGCTCGCGACCGGCTCCGCGCCCAGCAGGCCGAGCAGATCGTCCGGCTCGGGCTCGGGCTCGGGTCGCGCGACCTGTGGGGCTACGGCGGGCGCCTCGGCGGCTCCTGCGAAACCCGGACCGGGGTCCGGCGTACGTCCCTGCTGATAGGCCAGGGCGGCACCGTTCGCGAGCTTGTCGGCGGCCTCGTTGAGCGGGTGTCCGGAGTGGCCCTTGATCCACTCGAACCGGACGTCGCGGCCCTGCATCGCCGCGTCGAGCTCCTTCATGATCTCGACGTTGAGGACGGGCTTGCCGTCGGCCTTCTTCCAGCCCTTGCGCTTCCAGCCCGCCATCCACTTGGTGACCGAGTTGATGACGTACTTGGAGTCGCAGTAGACGAGCAGCGGCTCGCCGGTGTGCGCCGTCTGCCGCAGCAGATCGAGGACTGCGGTCAGCTCGCCCTGGTTGTTGGTCCCGTGCGGCCAGCCGCCGCAGGCCCAGGCGGACTCGTCCACATACCAACCCCAACCCGCGGGCCCCGGGTTACCAAGCGCAGAACCATCAGCAGCAGCCACAATCGTCACGCGCCCATCCTGCCAGCCGCGTGCGGGCCGCCTCCGGGAGGTCAGGGGTTGACGCGCGGGCCGGAGGCCGTGGAGCCGCGGACGACCAGCTCGGGGTGGAAGACGAACTCCGAGTGCGGCGTGCCGGTGCCGGCGATCTCGTCGAGGATGGCGCGCACGGCAGCCTGGCCCATCGCCTGGACGGGCTTGCGTACGGTCGTCAGCGGCGGGTCGGTGAAGGCGATCAGCTGGGAGTCGTCGTAGCCGACCACGGAGACGTCCTCGGGGACCCGCAGACCGCGCGAGCGGGCGGCACGGATGGCGCCCAGCGCCATCATGTCGCTCGCGCACACGATCGCGGTGAAACCCTCGTCGAGAAGCTCGGAGGCCGCGGCCTGGCCGCCCTCGAGGGTGAAGAGGGAGTCGCGGATGTGGCCCTTCTCGATCTCCTCGGCGCTCAGACCGAAGCGGTCGGCCATCGTGGCCACGAAGCCCTCGATCTTGCGCTGGACCGGGACGAAACGGCGGGGCCCGACGGCCAGGCCGATCTTGGAGTGGCCGAGCGTCGCGAGGTGGGTGACCGCCAGCTGCATCGCCTCGCGGTCGTCGGGCGAGATGAACGGCGCCTTGATGTCGGGGGTGAACCCGTCGAGGAGGACGTAGGGAACGCCTTGGGCGCGCAGCTTCTCGTAGCGCGTCATGTCGGCGGTGGTGTCCGCGTGCAGACCGGAGACGAAGATGATCCCGGTGACACCGCGGTCGACGAGCATCTCGGTGAGCTCGTCCTCGGTCGAGCCGCCGGGGGTCTGCGTGGCGAGCACCGGGGTGTAGCCCTGCCGGGTCAGCCCCTGCGCGATGACCTGCGCGAGCGCGGGGAAGATCGGGTTGTCGAGCTCTGGCGTGATCAGGCCGACCAGCCCCTCGCTGCGCTGGCGCAGCTTCACCGGGCGCTCGTAGCCGTGGACGTCGATCGCCGCCAGCACCGCCTCCCGCGTGGCCGCGGCGACCCCGGGCTTGCCGTTGAGGACGCGACTGACCGTCGCCTCGCTCACGCCCGCATGGGCCGCGATGTCAGCAAGACGGGCAGAGGCTGGTGTTATGGGCACGGTCACATCATGCCCCCTCCCTACACGGCCTGCAAGAACTTTCAGCAAGTTTGCAACTTTTGCTGAAAGGCTCTTACATTCTCCTCGACGCGGGGTTACCTTCGTCACACCACCGGGCGGACTCCTCGCCCGGCCCCATATCGAAGGAGAACTCATGCGACGTGGCATCGTGGCCACCGCAGTGGCGGCAACGCTCGCCCTGGCGGCAACGGCATGTGGCGGCGGCAGCGGCGACAGCAGCGACGGCCCGGTCACCATCACCTGGTGGGACACCTCGAACGCGACCAACGAGGCGCCGACGTACCAGGCCCTCGTCAAGGACTTCGAGAAGGCCAACCCGGACATCAAGGTCAAGTACGTCAACGTGCCCTTCGACCAGGCGCAGAACAAGTTCGACACCGCGGCCGGCGCCAGCGGCGCTCCGGACGTGCTGCGCGCCGAGGTCGGCTGGACCCCTGCGTTCGCGCAGAAGGGCTTCCTCGCTCCGCTGGACGACACCGAGGCGCTCGAGGAGAAGGACGCCTTCCAGCCCAACCTGATCAAGCAGGCCGAGTTCGACGGCAAGACCTACGGCGTCCCGTTCGTCACCGACACCCTCGCGCTGGTCTACAACAAGGCGCTCTTCGAGAAGGCCGGCATCACCGAGGCCCCCGCCACCTGGGACGACCTGAAGAAGGACGCCGCGACCATCAAGTCGAAGACCGGTGTCGACGGCTACTGGGGCTCCACCTCCGCCTACTACGCGCAGCCGTTCCTCTACGGCGAGGGCACCGACACCGTCGACGCCGAGGCCAAGAAGATCACCATCTCCTCCCCGGAGGCCAAGAAGGGCCTGACCACCTGGCAGGGTCTCTTCGACGGCGCGGGCCTGCACAAGGCGGACACCACCGCCGACGCGTACGCCCACATCCAGGACGCCTTCGTCAACGGCAAGGTCGCCGCGATCATCCAGGGTCCCTGGGAGATCACGAACTTCTACAAGGGCTCGGCGTTCGCCGACAAGAACAACCTCGGCATCGCCACCGTCCCGGCCGGCTCGACCGGCGAGGCCGGCGCTCCGACCGGCGGTCACAACCTGTCGATCTACGCCGGTTCGGACGAGGCGCACCAGGAGGCCTCGGCGGCGTTCGTGAAGTTCATGACCTCGGCCGACACCCAGGCCCAGATCGCGCTGAAGAACTCCACGCTCCCGACCCGCGACGACGCCTACACCGACGAGGTCAAGGCCGACCCGGGCATCGCCGGCTTCCAGACCGTGCTCCCGGCCGCCCAGCCGCGACCCGAGCTGCCCGAGTACTCCTCGCTGTGGGGTCCGATGGACCAGGAGCTCCCGAAGATCGCCTCCGGCGCCGAGACCCTCGACGAGGGCCTGGCCACGCTGGAGACGGCGTTCGCCGACCTGCTGCCCGACTTCTCCAAGTGACACCGTTTCCACTGACACAGTCCTAAGAGATCCGAGGTCTCTGACAGCACAAGCGCCCGGCGGCCCCCCCCCGCAGTGCGGG
>NZ_JBHVGB010000203.1:0-10331 GCF_042801335.1 Nocardioides sp. NPDC057577
CCCCGGAGTCAAGGACGGCCTGCGGCCGCCGGCTACGCCGGCCGCTTCGCGGTCCTGGACACCGGACCATGTCGAGAAAGATTTGGCTGGCTATCGGGGCGGCGGCCCGGGTGTGGTCGCCAGGTGCTGGCTCCTCCGGAGGTAGCTGTTTCCGAGGCGAACGAAAATTCGTTCACCCCACCGCCACACCAGGACCGCCCCCTCCGGCGAGGGGTACCCGGGCCCGAACGAAAGTTCGTTCACCCCACCGGCCAGCCACCCGTCCCAAGCCCGTGCCCAACCAAGACCGTCGCGCCAAACCCCTGCCGCCGGCCCGATAGCCAGCCAAGTCATTTCTCGGCGACGGCCGGTGTCAAGGATCGCCGAAGGCGACCGGCGAAGCCGGCGGCCGCAGGCCGTCCTTTACTCCGGGCGTCGCCGAGAACACCCTCCAAGCAAGGGTCGGCGGCAAACACCAACCCCAAAGAGCACCGACGAACCGCGTGCCAGAAAGAAGACCCAAGGCGCCATCGGCAGGACCTCAGTCGGCGTCCAACCCCTGCTCGATGGCGTACCGAGTGAGCTCGACCCGATTGTGCATCTGCAACTTACGCAGCGTGTTCTGCACATGGTTCTGGACAGTGCGATGAGAGAGCACGAGCCGGTCGGCGATCTGGCGATAGCTCAGACCCTTGGCGACGAGCTTGAGGATCTCGGTCTCGCGATCGGTGAGCGTGGGCTTGTCGCCACGCACCTCGGTGGCGGCGCTGTGCTGGAACTCGCCCAAGACGAGACCCGCGAGGCCGGGGGTGAAGACCGGGTCGCCCGCTGCGACACGGCGTACGGCGTCCAGGAGCTCGTCTCGAGAGGCGGACTTGACCAGGTAGCCGGTCGCGCCGGCCTTGACCGCCGCGAGCACGTCGTTCTGCTCGCCGGAGGCGGAGAGGATGAGGACCTTGGCCACCGGGTGCAGCGAGATGATCTCGGTGGTGACCTGGACACCGTCGGGCTCGGGGATCTGCAGGTCGAGCACGACCACCTCCGGCCGGGTCGCGGCGAACCGGGTGATCGCCTCACGGCCGGTGCTGGCGGTGGCCACGACCTCGAACCCCGCACCGGTCAGGTCGCGCTCGACCGCGTCGCGCCACATCGGGTGGTCGTCGACGACCATCACTCTGCTCATGCATCCACTCCTGTTCGGGGGACCGTGAGCTCCCACTCGGTCCCGGTTGCTCCGGTGATCAGTTCCGCCTGGCCGCCGAGGTCCTCGATCCGGCCACGGATCGACTCGCTGATGCCGAGCCTGCCCTGCGCCCCGGCCTCGACGACCCTGCCCTCCGCGATGCCCGGGCCGTCGTCACGCACCGAGACCTCGACGTGGTCGGGGAATGCCTGCAGGAGCACCCAGGCACGGGCGTCCTCACCGACGTGACGGCGTACGTTGTCCAGGGCCGCGCGGGTCGCGGCGACGATCTCCTCGGCCTGGTGGGCGGGCATCTCGACGGCGGTCGCGGGTCCGGACACGGTCACGGTGCCGGTCTCGAGCTCGGCCAGAGCGGCGGCGAGATCCCTCATCCCGGCAGCCGGGCCTCGGCCGGGCTGCTCGCCACGGATCAGCGCACGCAGCTCCCGCTCCTGCTCCCCCGCCAGCCTGCCGAGCTCGGCGGCGTCACCACCCAGCTCACCGCCGCGGCGCTGGACCAGGGCGAGGACCTGGAGCACCCCGTCGTGGACCGCCCGGGCGAGCCGGGCCCGCTCCTCGGCCCGCGCGGCCGCACGCTCGGCCTCGTCCCGCTCCAGCGCCATCCGCTGCACCGACTCGCACATGTAGCCGACCACCGGGCCCCCGATGAGCAGCAGGAACGCGTTTCCGTAGATCGCCTGGTCGATCTCCTGACGCTGCACCAGATCGACGGCCGCCAGGGCCACCCCGGCCAGCAGCCCGCCGATCCAGCGGTAGTGGATCGCGCACGCGAGCAGCGCGCCGCTCACCCAGAACCCCGGCACGCTCGCCTGGAACCCCGGCCCCTTCACCAGCGGGGTCACGAGCAGAAGTCCGAGCGCGATCGCCAGGTCTGCACCGACGAGCACCGCCGTGCGGCGGTGTGGGTCGGCGTACGCCCAGAGGGCGAAGACGGTCCACCCCACCATGACGAGCGCGCAGACCAGCGCGGCCGCGGGCGGGTCGAAGTTGGCGGCGCGGTAGACGGTCAGCCCGAGCGCGTTGATGAGCACGACCACGCGCAACACCGCCAGCGCCCGGAAGAGCCGGCTCTCGACCTCGATCGCCGCTGGCGACGTCCACGCACTCACGCTGGCAGTCATGCTGGGAAGTGTCGCATCCGCGCGACCTGGTGCGTCCTGGATATGAGTATCCGTGCGGATGCCGGCCGGGCGCTCGCGCAGCGAGACTCGGGACATGGAAAGACTGTGTACCCCCTACCGGATTCGAACCGGCGCTACCGCCGTGAAAGGGCGGGGTCCTGGGCCGCTAGACGAAGGGGGCCTGCCGGGACATCCTAGAGGTCTGCGTCCGAGGCCGCCAAAGCGAGGCCGTACGTCCGGTTTCGGGTCCCGATTCGGAACGTCGCGGGCGCTTCCGGTAATGTTTCATCTCGCTTGGGCAGGTAGCTCAGTTGGTACGAGCGATCGCCTGAAAAGTGATAGGTCGGCGGTTCGACCCCGCCCCTGCCCACAAGCAACAACCGGCTTCGACCTGCAGTTATGGGTCGAAGCCGGTTGTCATTCCGGATCAAGTCTCAGCGCACACCCTGCGTTTCCCGCACGCGCATCGGCGGAACTACGCAAGGATGGCTGGCTGTGAAGTACGCCGATCCTGGTCGCTGCCCCGACTGCCGGGAGGCCTTCGAGCCCGGCACCAGCCCCTGCCCGCACTGTGGGCTGCCGCTGGAGAACGCTGTCGCGCAAGAGCTCTACGGCACCCTGCTGCGGGCAGACGTACTCATGACCCGGTTGCGCTCGATCCGGGAGGAGGCGAGCCGAGCCGCGCGACGGACCCCACCGCCCGCTCCCGTGCCGGTCTCCGCGCCTCCCTCGGCGCCGCCGCAGATCCAGCCCGAGCCCGAGGTCACACCCCTCCCTGCGCCGCCCCCGGCCCCAGCCGCGACCGCCATGGCCGGACCGGCGCCGTTCCCCGGCGCTCCGGTCGCCCGGCGGGCGCCGATCACGGTGCCGCTGATCCTGGTCGGCGTCGGCGTGCTCTTCCTGCTGGTCGCGGGCGTCATCTTCCTCGCGGTCGCCTGGGCCACGATGGGCGTCGGCGGCCGCACCACGATGCTGGTCGTCTTCACCGCCCTCTTCACCATCGGCGGCGCGCTACTGATGCATCTCGAGCTGCGGGCCGGCACCGAAGGAGTCTGGACGCTCGCGCTGGGCCTGCTCGCCCTGGACGTAGCCGGGATGAAGTACGCCGGTTGGCTCGATGGAGTCGCCTGGGACCGTGGATTCCTGGTCATCGTCGGCGTGGTCGTCTTCCTGGCCGGCACCGCGATGTCCTTGATCGGCGCGCGCAGCGAGAAGCTCACCGCGGTGATCGGGCCACAGGTGGCGGCCGCCGCCGGCGTACTCACCGCCCTGATCGGTCTCGAGCTCATCTCCGACCTCATCTGGTTCCCGCTGGTCGCAGCGGTCATCGCCCTCGTCGTGGTGATCGTGGCGAGCAAGACCGACCTGCAGGCGCTGACCATCGGCTCGATGGTCGTGATGGCCGGCTTCTGGTTGATGCTGCTCGTCCGCGGCCTGACCGATCCCGCGCTGACCGGTTCCGAGCTGCTGACAGGCGGCACCCTGCCGCTGCTGCTCGGCGCCGCCGCGGCGCTGACGGTCGTGGCACTGCTGTTCCCGCTGCCCAAGGACGCCAAGGTCGCGATGGTCGGGGTGTCTCTCCTGATCGCCGCCTACACCTTCACCCAGCCCGCTCTCGATGACGGCGCGGTCACCCTGACGGTCGTGGCCGTGGTGGTCACCCTGGTCGCCGCCGGCGCACTCGTCGCGCTCCCCCGGCCTTGGCGTTGGGCCGCCGCCGCGTTGACGCCGTACGCCGTGGGCCTGGGCATCACCGTCCTCGTCCTGGCGGTCTCTGCCGCCGTCCGGCTCGCGGCCGTGCCCTGGACCGAGTCCGCGTTCTCCCCGGTCACCGGTCCGGAGCCGTTGCTGCCGGGCTGGCTGACGCTGCCGGCGATGCTCCCGATCCTCGCCCTCGGCACCGCCTGGCTCTTCCGGTTCAACCCGCCCGCGTTCCGCACCTACCGGCCCACGGTCGGCTGGATCACCTTCTCCGGCGGCCTCTCCGGGCTCGCGATCACGGCCGCCTGCTACAGCGCCCCGCTGCTGATCCCGGCGCTGCTGCTGCTCGGTGTCGCCGTCGCGCTCGCCTGGTGGGCGGAGCGGTGGCCGCGGCTGCTCGCCGCGGGCATCTTCGGGCTGGTCGCGCTCGCCGCCGCCCTGCCCAGCGACCTGCTCACCGTGGTCGTCGCACTCGCCCTGGCGGCGGTGGCCGCGTACGCGGGTCAGGGTCTGCTCGGCGCCGATCGTGAGGTCACCGCCAGCTACTCGGTCGTGACACTCGCCCTCGGCCTGTGGTCGCTCGCCCCGCTGATCGACGCGGAGCGGCAGTGGGCCGCGTGCGTGATCGTCACGGTCCTCGGACTGATCACGCTCTTCCGCTTCCGGGGGTCGGGCTGGTGGGCGGCCGTGGCCTGCGCCGCGATCTCGATCGGGATCGGCGCGGTCGACGTCACCTGGGCGGCGGTCCTGCTGACCATCGCCACCATCCTCGCCGCGGCCATCGGCCTGCACCACCGCCAGCCGCCCGCGCTGGCCGTGGCAGGCACCGTCGGCCTCGGCGCGGCCACGGCCGCGGTGCTCTCCGGCGACGTGCTCGCGCTGTCCGTGACCCTCATCCTCACCGCCCTCGGCCTCATCGTCGACCGCGTCCAGTCCGGCACGACCCGGGAGGTCGCGACCGCCTACTGGATCCTCGCGCTGACCGCTGCCGTGTGGCAGGCGGCCCGGCTGGCCGACATCGAGCGTCCTTACACCGCGGTGGTGGTCGTCGTGGCGATGGGCGTCATCGTGCTCGTACGCCGCAGCCCCGCGATCGAGGCAGCGGCCGCCGCCGGCGCCGCGGTGTCGATCGGGCTGGGTGCCTTCGGTGAGTCCTGGACGCTCGACACCGACTGGCTGGCGATCCTGCTGCTGATCGCCGGCGTCATGTGCATCGCGACGATCCTGCGTCACGATCCGCAGCAGTCCGGGCCACGACTCACGGTCGCCGGTCTGCTCGGCCTCGGATCGCTCGGTGCCGCCTTCACCAACGAGCTGCTGGCGCTGGTGGTGGCCGGAGTGCTCACCGTCGCGGCGGTCGCCGTGGACCGGCTCACCCAGGAGCTGCAGACCAAGGCCGTCACCGCTCCCTACTGGATCGTCACGCTGACCGCGTTCTGCTGGATGTTCGCCAGCCTCATCGACATCCCTCAGCCGTACGCCGCTGCCGGGATCATCGTCATCCTGGCCGTCGTCACCATCTTCCGGCTGCTGCCCTCGGCCGAGATCACCGCCGCGGTCGCCGCGGTCGTCACGATCGTCGTCGGCACGGTCAGCCTCGGCCCCGAGATCGTCCTGACCCCGGACGGGCCGACCGCGGTCGGTTCCCGCGGGGTCGATCTCCCCTGGCTGAGCACCCTGCTGATCCTCGCCGCCGCCGCCGTCTCCGCGCACGCGATCGCCCACCACGAGCGTCGCTGGCTGGGGTGGGTCGGCGCCGGCCTTGCCACCATCGCGCTGTGGATCCGGCTGGCCGACACCTCGGTCACGACCTGGGAGTACTACACCCTGCCGCCCGCGATCGCGCTGGTCATCTTCGGCGTGGTCAAGCTCCGCCTCGACCGGGAGGTCGCCTCGCTGCCGGTGCTCGGGCCGGGCGTCTTCCTCGCGCTCATCCCGTCCGTACCGGCGGCCCTCGAGGACCCGGTCTCGATGCGGACCGCGGTGCTCGGCCTCGCCTGCCTGGCCTTCATCATCGGCGGCGCCTTGCTGCGCTGGGCGGCACCCCTGGTCGGTGGCGCCGTGGTCGCCTCCGTCCTGGCCCTGGCCCAGATGCCGTCGGCGCAGACGCTCCAGCAGTGGTGGGTGCTCGGTGCGGCCGGACTCCTGCTGCTCTTCCTCGGCATCACCTGGGAGGCGCGGCTCCACGACCTGCGCCGGGCCACTGCCTATGTCCGGGGGCTGCGTTAGGCCTGTCCCCAAGCGCCCGGAAGACTGGAGCCGATGTTCCCCGAATTCAAGGTCGTACGTCGCCAGCGCCCCGTCACGATCACGGTCGAGTCCAGCACCTTCTCCCGGCCCGCGGCCAACGCCGCGATCGAGGCTGTCTGTGACGGCCCGGTCTCGCTCAGCTTCACCTCGGGTGGGGATGTGCTCACCGGTGTCTACGACGGGCGGCGAGTAAAGCTGTCGGTGGCGACGGGGTCGCGGCGTACGTCTCACGTGAGCCGGCGCCACGGCCGGGTCGGTCGCGGGGTGGCCCGGTTCGCGCTGACGCTGACCGGGACGATGCTGACCGCGATGGCCTACAAGGACGACGGCTGGGTGGCCAGAGCGCAGGTCGACCTCACCGAGGTCGGGATCGAGCCGCGGAAGGAGTCGTGGCTGGCCGGCCTGACCGCAGGCCACGAGGGCTCGGCCGGGGAGGTACGCAGCGGCGCCTTCGGGCAGCTCGGCCTGCGCGACATCCGGGTGGTGACGTACGCCGACGGCTCGCCGTTCCACGAGGACGACGGCACCCTGCTGCTCACCGCCACCAGCGCCGGGCCGGGCTTCTTCCCCACGGCGCACACCTCGGTGTGGGCGCTGGACCCGGTGACGTACGACCTCGTCCACCGCGGGGCGCTCTACTTCCGCAGGGACGACCTGGTCTACGGCGACCACGCGACCCACCTCGTGCGCGACGGCGACGAGTGGCTGGTCGCGACGAGCACCTGGGGAGGTTTCAAGGCCCCGGACAAGACCGACCCCAGCAAGCCCTGGAGCCCGGTCGGGGTCACGATCGCACACTCACGCGCGGACCTGACCCGAGGCGAGCACGTCCTCGACTCGACCCCGCTCGTCCTGCCGACTGAGAGCCCCGAGAGCCCCGAGCGCCGGCACAGCAGGTCGGTCGGGGTCTGGGACCCCCATCTCCTACGCCGCGACGGCGAGTGGCTGGTCGGCTACGTCAGCGCCAAGAAGTACTTCGACTTCCATCCCGTGCTCGCCGGCGGGCCGAGCCTGGACGCGCTCAGCCTGCGGGCAGCGCGAACCGACCGGACGGCCACCGAGGGCACCACGCTCGTACCGCTGGGCGGCACGGTCGTCGTCGGCGCCAGCGACGGACGTGACAACCCGCGTCACGTCCGTGCTCGCTACCCGATCTTCGACCTGGACCTCAATGAGGTCGCAGAGCTCCGCTCGGCGTACGTCTCGAACCTTCCGTGGCCCACGCTGATCCCGCTGGGGGACGAGTGGTTGCACGTCGCCTTCGACGGCACGCCCTACGGCGGCCGGCTACCTGGCTACGGCACTCACGGGGAGGTTGTCCTGAGCCGATCGACCCGGGGCCGATCAGTCTGAGGGGATGTCGACCAAGGCGTTGCCACCGTTGGTCGACAAACCCTAGTCGCGCGAGGATCCCGCGTCGTAGTCCGACCAGTCGTCGTAGTCGTCCGGCTTCTGATCGGACTTCTCCGTCGTCTGACCGGTGTCTTCATCACCATGAAGTTCGCGCGCAAGGGCCCCGAAGTCCGTCTCATAGGTCCGGTACTTCAGGTCGCGTGCGACCTTCGTCTGCTTGGCTTTCGCTCGGCCGCGCCCCATAGGGTCCAGCCCCCTCGTCGCACTTGGCCGGGATAGTCCCGGGCTGTTCACAGGTTTCTCGTAGGGATAACGCTACCGGTTCATGCCAAGAATCCGCACGCCGGGGTGTCGAAAATCCGTTCGCTAGCAGCGAATGTTACTGACGTCACACGAATCTGAGCCTGATGACTCGTCATTCGCCGTTCACCCGGACGACAGATTGAGGGGTCGGACGGTTGTCTCGCCGCGCATAGCCTCCCTTCCGATTCTCGGGAGACCTGACACCACGCGTCTTGAACGGAACTGCAGTGACCGAACTGAGCGACATCCAGACCGACACCGCCTGCCCCTCGTGCAGCGACGAAGGTGCCCCCGCCGTGACGAACGGCCGCCGCACCATGTTGTCGCTGCTGCCCATGAGCGGCCACACGCGCGGCAAGCGCAGCGCCGTGACCTGCGCCCTCAAGTGCGACAGCGCGTGCGCCAAGCCCGTGCCCAACACCTCCGACAACGAGTACTTCCGCGACATCGCGGGTTCGGTGTTCAGCCGCCGCAGGATGCTGGGGTTCGCGGGCATCAGCGCGGGCGCGATCGCCCTGGGGGCCACCTCGCCCGCCGCCGCGGCCGCTGTGACCGGTCCGGTCGCCTCGGGCGGCATCCAGGCCGGCCGCGGCAGCGGCCGCCCCGGCAACCTGCCCTTCGCGCCGATCTCGCCGGTCGACGCCACGGTCGACGAGCTCGTCGTCCCGCGCGGCTACACCTGGGAGCCGATCCTGCGCTGGGGCGACCCGATCCTGGCCGGTGGTGAGCCCTTCGACGCCTCCGCGCAGACCGCCGCGAAGCAGGAGCTCGCCTTCGGCTACAACTCGGACTACCTCGACATCATCGTGACCAACAGCGCCGGCACCAAGGCGCTGCTCTGCAACAACCACGAGTACGTCAACGCCGGCATCATGTTCCCGCCGGACATCGACCCGACCGAGGCCGTGAAGATCGCCATGGCCGCTCACGGCTTCTCGATCGTGGAGCTGGAGCGCTCCCGCAAGGGCAAGAAGTGGACGTACGTCCAGGGTGCCCCCAAGAACCGCCGGATCACCGCCACCACGACCTTCAAGGCGACCGGCCCGGCCGCCGGCTCCGACCTGCTCAAGACGGTCGACGACCCGACCGGCACGACGATCTCCGGCATGGTCGGCAACTGCTCCGGCGGCACCACCCCGTGGGGCACGATCCTCACCGGCGAGGAGAACTTCAACGGCTACTTCCTGGCCGCCGGGACCAGCGCGAGCGACAAGCGCTACGGCCTCGCGAGCGGGACGAAGACGACGTACGGCTTCGAGACCGTCGAGGCCCGCTGGGACGCCCGCAAGCCGGGCTACGAGAACGAGCCGAACCGGTTCGGCTACATCGTGGAGATCGACCCCACCGACCCGACCTCGACGCCGCGCAAGCACACCAATCTCGGTCGCTTCAAGCACGAGGGCGCCAACGTCACGATCTCCAAGTCCGGCCACGCCGTCGCCTACATGGGCGACGACGAGCGGTTCGACTACCTCTACAAGTTCGTCTCCAAGGGCACGTACAACCCGCGCAACCGCGCCGCGAACCTCGACCTGCTCACCGAGGGCGACCTCTACGTCGCGCGCCTCTTCGGCGACTCGGCCCCGGCCGAGATCGACGGCTCGGGCACGCTGCCGGCAGACGGCAAGTTCGACGGCTACGGCCAGTGGGTGCCGCTGGTCCTGAACGGCGCGAGCCGCGTCCCGGGCATGACGGTGGCCGACGTGCTCGTCTACACCCGCCTGGCCGCCGACCAGGTCAACGCGACCAAGATGGACCGTTGCGAGGACGTGGAGCCGTCACCGAAGACCGGCAAGGTGTACGTCGCGTGCACCAACAACACCGACCGCGGCAAGGTCGGCAAGGAGTCGGCCACCGAGCCCAACCCGCGCAACACCAACCGTGACGGCCACATCGTCGAGATCACCGAGGCCCGCAACGACGCGGCCGCGGGCACCTTCACGTGGTCGCTGCTCCTCGTCGCCGGCGACCCGGCGACCAACAAGTCGACCTACTTCGCCGGCTACCCGGTCGACAAGGTCTCGCCGATCTCCTGCCCCGACAACGTCGCCTTCGACTCCGAGGGCAACCTGTGGATCTCCACGGACGGCGCACCGAGCACGATCCAGAAGTGCGACGGGCTGTTCAAGGTCCCGCTGGAGGGACGCGAGCGCGGCCACGTCCAGCAGTTCCTGTCGGTCCCGCGCGAGGCCGAGACCTGCGGCCCGGTCATCCACGACAAGGACGGCTCGGTCTTCGTCGCCGTCCAGCACCCTGGTGAGGACGGCTCCTGGGCCGACCAGCACTCGCTGTTCCCGGACTACGTGGACGGCACCGCCGCCGTCGGTGAGTTCGCGGGTCCGCGGCCGTCGGTGGTGCAGGTCTTCAAGAAGTAGCGCCGAGAGACGCCGAAGGGCGCCGGAGCAGTCGCTCCGGCGCCC
>NZ_JBHVGB010000204.1:0-10246 GCF_042801335.1 Nocardioides sp. NPDC057577
GCCCTGGGGAGCGCCAGGTCGGCGGTGAGGTCGGGGTCGTCGAAGATGCCCGCGGACAGGGTGGCCATGACGCGGTTGACCATGCGCAGCAGCACGCCGGCGTCGGCCGGGCGCAGCTCGGGGTCACGAGCGGTCGCGCGGGCGACTAGGGCGTCGACGTAGCGCGGGATGCCGGGGGCGGCCTTGGAGGGCGGCGGGACGTCCTCGTGGACGTGCTTGTAGGCGACCTCGACGGGCGAGGGGCCGCTGTGCGGCTTGCGGCCGGTGAGCAGCTCGTAGAGCACGACGCCGGCGGCGTAGACATCGGTGCGCGGCCCGGACCTGGACTCGGTGACCAGCTCGGGCGCGAGATAGGAGACGGTGCCGACCAGGTTGCCGGTGGTGGCGTCGTTGGAGTTGTTGTTCATCACCCGGGCCAGGCCGAAGTCGGCGACCTTGACCCGCTGCGAGATCGAGGCGGCACCGGTGGTGATGAGCACGTTCTCGGGCTTGATGTCGCGGTGCACGATCCCGATCGCGTGGGCCGCGGTCATCGCGCTCAGGATCGGCTCGATGTAGGCCAGCGCCTTCGCCGCGCCCAGCGGTGCCTGCGAGGCGATGGTGTCGCGCAGGGTGTGGCCCTCGATGTACTCCATCGCGAGGAAGGCGATGCCCTCGTCCTCGTCCTGGTCGTAGACGGCGACCACGTTGGGGTGGGAGAGCTTCGCGGCCGACCTGCCCTCGCGTACGAACCGCTCGGCGAAGTTGCCCTCCTCGTCGAGGTCCTGGTGCATGACCTTGACTGCGACGATGCGGTCCAGCCGCATGTCGTGGGCGACGTAGACCGTCGCCATCCCGCCCTTGGCGACCTTCTCGACGATCCGGTAGCGCATCGCCAAGACCTTGCCCAGAAGGGGGTCGGATGCGGTAGCCGAGCTTCCGCCGTGGCGCCCGATGACGTCGTCACGGGGGTCCGCCTCACTAGCCACGCGATCCTCCTGTCTCCGGTTGGAGAAGTATTCCGGACCGGGCAATGGTACGGACCAGCGGGTCCCCCTCACGACTTTCCGGACCGGCTACCCGGGCCGGTAATGTGATTGTTATGAGTGAGATGCGGCTGGCGGAGCAGGATCTGGGTGTCCTGGTTGAAGAGTGGATCGACTGGGCCACGGCCGCGTCGCAGCTCGGAGTGACCGTGGGGAAGGTGCGCACCATGATCCGCGAGCACGAGCTCGCCGCGGCGGTGCCTCCGGGGGTGAAGGGCCAGCACATCCCGGCCCTGTTCATCCAGGACGGTCTGCCGGTCAAGGGTCTGGGCGGGCTGCTGCACGTGCTCCACGACGGACGCTACGACGACCGCGAGATCATCGCCTGGCTCTTCCTCGACGACGACCTTCCCGGCCGCCCGATCGACGCGCTTCGGGAGAACCGCGGGTCGGAGGTCAAGCGCCGGGCCCAGGCCATGGCACTCTGAGGGCTGCCCGTTCCGTACGTCTCGGAGGAACCTCGTGAGGTCGAAGTCTGCCCTGGTCGGTCTGCTGCTCGCCGTCCTGATGGCGCTGGTCGCCGGATGCGGAGGCGCAGCCGGCTCGGGTGAGGGCGGGAAGGCCGGCACCGACCCCGAGAGCGGGCTCGCCTGGATCGCGGAGTCCGACCTGCCGCCGGAGGGCGTGGAGACGCTCGAGCTGATCGACGCCGGGGGCCCGTTCCCCTACCCGGGCAAGGACGGCAGCACCTTCGGCAACCGCGAGGGGATCCTGCCGGAGGAGGCGTCGGGCTACTACGCCGAATACACGGTGCCGACGCCTGGCTCCGATGACCGGGGCGCGCGGCGTATCGTCACAGGCGAGGGTGGGGAGTTCTACTTCACCGAGGACCACTACGAGTCGTTCTCACGGATCGACCGGGGGTGATGGGCAGATGAGTGGACTGGCAGGGCTCCTGGCCGGGAAGGTCGATCCCGGCGTGTATCGCTGGCACACCGAGCTGGCGGCGGCCGATCTCACCGAGTCGGTGACCGGCGCGGGCTGGGCGCTGGCGCAGATCGCCGACGTGGCCGAGACCAAGGACGAGGTGCTCGGAGCCATCGGCGCCGCGCTGGGGTTCCCGGCCCACTTCGGCCGCAACCTCGACGCGCTCTGGGACTCGTTGCGCGACCTCGCCGCGCCCACGGTGCTGCTGTGGGAGACCTGGGGGTGCGCTGCGTACGCGGATCGTGCCGGCTTCGACAAGATCGTCCGGGTGCTCCAGGACCGGTCGGCCGAGATCTCCGAGGACCGGCCGGCGTTCACCGTGCTGCTGCGCGGGGACGGTCCGGACACCGAGTTGACCGACCTGGGCTGATCACCCGACGTTGACCGTCCGGGTGGGGTAGCCCGAGGCTCCGTCGGGAGCGGGCGGCGCCTCGTCGGCGGTCTGCGGAGTGCCGGTGCGGTCGTACGCCCTCGCCTGGATCCGGTGCTCGCCCTCGGTCGCGTCCCAGCGGTAGGTCCACTGGCGCCAGGTGTCGATGCTGTCCTCGGCGGCGAGCGTGGCGGGCTGCCAGGGGCCGTCGTCGATGCGTACCTCGACCTTGCTCACGCCGCGGTGCTGCGCCCAGGCGACGCCGGCGACGGTCACCTCGCCGGGCATGGTGTCCTCGCCCGGGAGGTCGATGCGGGACTCGGTCTTGATCGGGCCCTCGGCGGACCAGCCGCGGTCGGTCCAGTAGGCGCGGAAGTCGTCGAAGCGGGTGACCTCGAGGTCGGTGAGCCACTTGGTCGCCGAGACGTAGCCGTAGAGGCCGGGGACGACCATGCGTACCGGGAAGCCGTGGTCCGGGGTCAGCGGCTTGCCGTCCTGGGCGATCGCGAGCAGGGCGTCGCGGCCGTCGGTGAGCGCCTCGAGGGGGGTGCCGATGGTGATGCCGTCGGCGCCGGTGGACTTCACCGCGTCGGCATCGGGGGAGAGGCCGGCGCGCTTGAGGACGTCGCGGATGCGTACGCCGGTCCAGGTCGCGTTGCCGATCAGGTCGCCGCCGACCTCGTTGGAGACGCAGCAGATCGTCACGCGGCGCTCGTAGAGCGGCATCGCGAGCAGGTCCTCGTAGGTGAGCTCGACCGGAGTGTCGACCAGGCCGTGGATCTTGAGACGGTAGTCGGTGACGTCGACGCGTGGGGTGAGCAGGGCGATGTCGATGCGGTAGAAGTCGTCGACGGGGGTCAGGTGGGGCGTCAGCCCGTCGATCCGGAGCTCCGCGCCCGCCGGGAGGGGCGCGGCGGGGGAGACGGCCGCCGGGATGGCCACGTTCGTCGCCGGGAGCCGGCGTCCGGTGATTACCTTGGCGCCGACGCCGCCGGCCGCACCCACCGCGGTCACGGCTGCCGCGGCGACCAGGAACCTGCGACGGTCGAAGCCGTCGGGTGCCTCTGCCTCGGTGGGCGGGCCGTCGGTGTCGCGCAGCGGCCGGATGAGGAGGATCAGTGCGGTGATGCCGACCGCGAGGCCGATCACCAGCGCGACGATCCCAGTCGTCCCGTTGTCGGCCCGGTCGGCCAGGAGGGCGGCGATGTCGATGGCCCCGAGGAGCAGCAGCATGCCCACGCCAAGGGCGGGGCGGCGTACGGCCAGGGCGCCGGCGACCCCGAGCAGGACCAGCGTGACCAGCCCGACGCAGGCGAGCAGGATCGGCTTGTCGGCGGTGCCGAAGGTGGCGACCGCCGCCTCCTTGAGCCAGCGCGGGGTGAGGTCGATGACCCGGTCGCCGAGCGCGAGCAGGGGCGAGGCGCCGCCGGCGAGGGCGGCGATGAGCTCGGCGACGCCGAGGCCGAGTACACCGGCGGCGATGCCCGCGAGGGGGCCGTACGGAAGACGTCCGGGGTGATTGCGGGATGTCATGCTGTGGGTTCGTGGCCGATCGTTGGTCGGATGGGACCAATCCTCCCACTCTTCGGCTGCGAACCTGTGACGAGATCTGTCATCCGTCGGAAAAGGGGTGCGCATGCGGAGAGCGCTGCGGGTCGTGGGCGAGGAGTCGTCACCGGACCCCGATGACGACCTGGACCCGGCGGCGGCGCTCGCCGCGGTCGCCGGTGGCGACCTCGATGCCTTCGGCCGGCTCTACGACGACCTGGCTCCACTCGTCTTCGGCGTCGCCCGGCGGGTCGTGCGCGACCCCTCGCGCGCGGAGGAGGTGACCCAGGAGGTGTTCACCGAGATGTGGCGCCAGGCGGCCCGCTTCGACCCCTCGCGTGGCTCCGTCCGGACCTGGGTGCTGACGATCGCGCACCGTCGAGCGGTCGACACCGTGCGCTCCACACAGGCCTCGCGGGCTCGGGAGGAGCACGTCGCCCGGCGGGAGCCGGTGGACGTCGCCGGCCCGGAGGAAGCCGTCGTCACGGCGTCGGAGCACGAAGGCGTACGCCGCTGCCTGGACTCCCTCACGCCCCTGCAGTCCCAGGCGGTGCGGCTGGCCTACTACCAGGGCTTCACCTATCCCGAGGTCGCCGAACTGCTCGGCCGGCCGCTGCCGACGGTCAAGTCGCGGATGCGCGACGGGCTGATCCGGCTCAGGGACTGTCTGGCCGAAGCGGAGCCCGAGGCAAAGGGTGGGGAGGCTGGTCATGGCGCCTGACGTGCACGGCCTGGTCGGGGCCTACCTCCTGCACGCGCTGGAGCCCGGTGAGCGAGCAGAGGTCGAGGCACACCTGGCTGCCTGTCCCGACTGCAGGGAGGAGGTCGACTCGCTGCGGTCGGCGACCGCCTCGCTCGCCGGGCAGGTCGCCGAGACCCCTCCGGCATCGCTGCGCGCCCGGGTGGTGCGTACGGCCTCGGAGACGCCGCAGCTCCCGCCCGTCGTCGCCGGGGACCGCTCACGTCGTCGTCGGTTCGCGGGCCTGGTCGCCGCGGTCGCGGCCCTGGTCATCGGTGTCGGCGTGACGGTCGGTGTGGTCGTAGGAGGCGATGACCCGCCCGCGATGACCGCCGCCGAGGTGATGTCGGCCCCCGACGCGCGGATGCACAAGGAGGAGACCTCCGACGGCGAGCTGATGGTCGCGATGTCCCACGAGATGCACATGGTCGCCGTCGACACCGCCGACCTCTCGCGTCCTGACGGGATGACCTACCAGGTCTGGTGGCACACCGACGCCGGCATGGAGTCCGCCGGCGTCCTCGACGAGGAGATGTCCGTCGCCGTCCCGGTCGAGGACGGCGACCTGATGGTCACCATGGAACCCGAGGGTGGCTCTGACAAACCCTCGGAGAAGGTCCTCTTCCAGATGCCCGCCGAGCGTCTTTGACACGCCGAGGCGTCAGCTAGGACGGCCGAGGCGTCAGGTAGGTCGGACGAGACGGCATCACGTGACGTCTCGGGCCGACAGGAGTGACGCTTCGGCCGACCGGGGTGACGCTTCGGCTCAGACGGCGCGTTGGGTGGCGGCGGTGGCGAGGGCGCGGAGGACCTCAGCGGCGTTCGCGTCGAGGACGCCTGAAGCCTTGGCGTCGTCGAGGGCGGTGAGACCCTGGCCGGCGAGCTCGGTGATGGTCTTCTCGACCTGCTGCTCGGCACCGGAGGCGGCGATGAGCGCACGTAGCGCCGCGACCTGGTCCGCGTTGAGCTCTTGGCCGAGGGCCTGGTCCAACAGGTCGGCGTCGTCGGGGGTCGACCCGGCCAGGGCGAGGGCCACCAGGACGGTGCGCTTGCCCTCGACGAGGTCGTCGCCGGCGGGCTTGCCGGTGACCGAGGGGTCGCCGAAGACGCCGAGCAGGTCGTCGCGGAGCTGGAAGGCCTCGCCGACGGGGAGGCCGTAGGCCGACAGCGCCTCGATCTGCTCCCGGGAGGCTCCGGCCAGAGCGGCGCCGACGTGGAGGGGGCGCTCGACGGAGTACTTCGCCGCCTTGTAGCGCACCACCTTCATCGCCGCCTCCACGTCCGCCGCGCCGCGCGCCTGGACGGTGATGTCGAGGAACTGCCCGGCGATCACCTCGCTGCGGGTGTGGTCGAACACCGAGAGGGCGGCGGAGGTCTCGGAGCTCCCGAACCCAGCGGTACGCAGCAGCTCGTCGGACCAGGTCAGCAGCAGGTCTCCGAGCAGCACGGCCGCGGCGTCCCCGTAGGCACGGGACCGGCCGGGCCAGCCCGCGGCGGCGTGGTCGGCCTCGAACGCGCGGTGCGCGGACGGCGCTCCGCGCCGGGTGTCGGAGTCGTCGATCACGTCGTCGTGAACGAGCGCCGAGGCCTGGAGCAGCTCGAGCGCGGCGGCCGCCCGTACGAGCGACTCCTCCTCACCCTGCGAGGGTGAGGGGTGGACTGCGTGGAAGCCCCAGTAGCAGAACGCCGCCCGCAGCCGCTTGCCGCCGGACATCGACTCGCGAGCCCGCCGCAGCAGCGGCTCGACCTCGTCGCCGAGCGGAACCAGCCGCTCGGACTGGGTCTCGAGAAAGGTGTCCAGCGCCCCCTGGACGCGACGGCGGAATTCATCGGCGTCCCACGTTTCATTCACTCTCCGAGCCTAGGGCACTCACTACGATGGCCCGATGGTGACTGGACGTGGACGCTCCCTCGCGGAGCTGATCAACCAAGGCGAGCGCTCGTTCTCCTTCGAGTTCTTCCCGCCGAAGGACGAGGCCGGCGAGGAGCAGCTGTGGAACGCGGTGCGCGCACTCGAGCCCTACCGCCCGACCTTCGTGAGCGTCACCTACGGTGCCGGCGGCTCGACTCGTGACAAGACGGTCGCCATCACCGGCCGGATCGCCGCGGAGACCGAGCTGCTGCCCGTCGCACACCTGACCTGCGTCGGTCACACCCGTGACGAGGTCGCCGGGATCCTGGACTCCTACGCAGCGAAGGGAGTCGCGCACGTGATGGCGCTGCGCGGCGACCCCGCCGAGGGGCCTCGCGCCGAGTGGACCCCGACCCAGGGCGGCCTCGACTACGCGATCGACGTGGTGAAGCTGGCCCGCGAGCGCGGCGACTTCCGCATCGGCGTCGCCGCCTTCCCGGAGGGTCACCCGGGCGCGGCGTCGCTCGAGGCCGACGCCGACGTGCTGGTCGCCAAGGCGAGGGCCGGCGCCGAGTTCGCGGTCACCCAGATGTTCTTCCGCGCGGCGGACTACTTCGGCCTCGTCGACCGCGTCCGCGCCCGCGGCGTCGACATCCCGATCCTGCCGGGGATCATGCCGATCCTGAACCTCGCCGCCATCCGCCGCCAGAGCGAGCTGATCGGCGCCGAGGTCCCCGAGGAGATCGTCGAGCGCCTCGGTGCCGCTGGCCCCGAGCCGGCCGACATCCGTGCCGAAGGCATCGCCGTGGCCGCCGAGCTGTGCCAGGAGCTCCTCGACGGCGGCGCGCCCGGGCTGCACTTCTACACGCTCAACCGCTCCAAGGCGACGCTGGAGATCTTCGCCAAGCTCAACGTGACGGTCTAACGAGCGGGCCCGATCGACTGCGCGACCAGCGCTGAGGAGAGGCCGGCGTACGGCAGCCCGGAGCCGGGGGTGGCGTGAGCCCCGGCGGCGTAGACGTTGGGGAGAGGGGTGCGCGGCCCGAGGCGCTGGAACACCGTCCCGCGGCCCGCCCACTTCACGCCCAGCGGTGACCCGCGCCAGCGGCGTACGAGCTCGGCGGCGCCCAGGTCGACACGGTGCACGACGTGCTCGCGCAGATCGATCTTGTGGCGCGCCAGCGCCAGCAGGACGTCCTCCATCAACTTGCCGTAGGAGTGGATCGTCCAGGCGTGCTGTCCCTCGGGGGCGAGCCCGCGGGTGCGCACGACCAGGGTGGGCTCGCCGTGGAGCACCAGCTCGTCGGGAAGATCGACCAGATGCTCGGGCAGCGAGGAGAGCCCGAGGTGGAACGTCATCGGCGGGATCGCCGGCAGCGTGCGGTCCACCAGCGGCCGCAGGGCCGGCAGCGAGCGCGGGTCGAAGGCGACCACGACCGCGCCGTCGGCACCGAGATCGATCTCGCCGGAGGTGGTGGTGACCGCGACCGCCCGCCCGTCGCGTACGACGATGTCCTCCACGCGGGTCGCGGTCTGCACCGAGACCCGGCGGGTGGCCATCCGGGCGGCGAGCGCCTCCGCGACGACACCCATCCCGCCCTCGACCCGCCAGGCGCCGAAGCGCTGCTCGAGATAGGCGGTGAGCCCCGCCCAGGCAGGTACGTCACGCAGCTCCTGCCCCGCCGCGACGAACGGGTGCGCCGCGACCAGCCGGAGCCGCTCGTCCTTGAACGTCTTGCGCAGCCGCTTGTGGAGGGTCTCGCGCGACCGGAACCGCTCCGCGACGGCCGACGGCAGCGCCGAGGGCTCCCACGGGACCTCGAAGTAATGCTGGCGCAACACCTCCCAGTCCTCGCTGAACCTGGCGACGTAGTCGGTCCACTGCCGGCCCATGCCCGGGCCCAGCTCGTCGAAGGCGGCCAGCTGGGCGCCACGGGTGGCGCCGGGCACCGAGACCGAGGTCTTGTCGGAGAACCGGTGCTCGCGGATGACGTCCATTGGCACCAGCTCGAGCTCACGCTCCGCGGGCCGCCCGGACTTGCGGAACAGGTCGCGCATCACCGCGGGCAGCAGCGTCGAGGTCGCCGAGGCGTCCCAGGTGAACCCCTCCTCACGCACCGGCACCAGAGCGCCGCCGAGCTGACCGGAGGCCTCGAGCAGGGTGACCGAGTGGCCGAGCTTGGCCAGCCTGGCGGCGCTGGCCATCCCGGCGTACCCGCCCCCGAGGACGACGACGCTCGTCACCTCGTTCACCGGACGGGGTAGGGCCTGGTAGTGCCGTCCGATGGCCCCTCCGGCGGCGGGGCGCCCCGTCGTCCGCGCCGGGTCAGCTTGCGCCAGCCCCCGCGAACGGCGCGGAGGAGGAGATACATCAGCACCAGACCGGCCGCCAGCAGGACCGCGGCGATGCCGGCGGCGGCCAACGGGTGCTCGGTCGCGAACCACACGACGCCGAGGACGAGCCCGTCCTCGGCCAGGCTGACCACCGAGTTGGAGACCGGCTCGGGGGAGGAGTTGACCGCCAGCCGCTCGCTCGCCTTGACCAGGTGGGACATCAGCGCCGACGTGCCGCCCACGACGCCGCCGACGGCGGCGCTGAGCGAGTCGGCCTCACCGGCGAGCAGAACGCCGATCACCGCGCCGATCGTGGGCCGGATCACCGTGGAGATCGAGTCCCAGGTGGAGTCGACGTAGGGCACCTTGTCGGCGACGAACTCGATCGCGAACATCGCCCCAGCTGCCGCCAGCACCGGCCAGGTGCCGAGCACGTCGGGGATCTCCTCGGCCCCCGTCGTGCGCTGCACGACTCCGAGCACCAGCACGACCAGATAGGCGTTGATGCCACTGGCCCACCCGCTGGAGAAGGTCAGCGCTAGAGATTCCATGGGGACATCTTGGCGTACGACACCGACATCCGAGCCTGCGACCGCGGCGACTGAGCTTGCGAAGCCGCGAAGCGGGTCGAGACCGCGTCGCGTCGGCCCGAGACCAAGCGCACGCGATCCGTATTTACCTCCCTTGTGCCCCGTGCGGCAGAATGGGCTGATCAACGCAGAGTTCCCCCACCTCGCAAGGAGACCGGATGACCATGACGACACCCGACGAGAACGAAGGTGTGGTCGTGAACGAGGACCTGGAGACCACCGTCGAGGTGGCAGCCCTCGCTGCTGAGCCCGTGCCGCGGGAGATGACGTGGGCGGTTCGGCTGATCGTCGGTCTGATCGCGTTCAGCGCCGTGGTGGTCGTGGTGATGGTGCTGCGTTCCGACGACCTGGTGCGTGCGTGGGCGGAGGGCAACGCCTCGGCCAAGCGCATCCTAGAGACCGAGGGGCTCGAGGCCCTCATCAACCCGCCGAACGACAACCGGGTCAGCGCGCCGGCGTTCATCGCCCCCGCGATCACCCTGTTCGGCGTGATGGCCATCATGCTCGGCGTGCTCACGGTCTTCCTCCGCAACGGCTTCGAGTGGGCCCGCATCGTGATCACGTTCCTGGTCTTCATCTCCGCGGTGGCCAGCGTGGGCGGCATCCTGACCGGCCCGCCGGTGATCATCAGCGTGCTCACCACGATCGCGATCGTCATCGCCGCGGGGCTGCTGGTGGTCATGTGGCTGCCGGCCAACACCCGCTACATCCACCCGCCGCACCTCATTCGCGGCGCCGTAGCCGAGGACTGAGCGACCCCGGCAGCGCTCGACACGCCCCGCCACCGAAACGTCTTGTGACTGTCGGTGGCGGGGTGTAGTTTGATCTCGTGTTCGAACAAATGTTCGAACAACCAGGCTC